>JAAWKD010000007.1 GCA_022797215.1 Clostridia bacterium | reverse complement strand
CAAACATATTGGTATAAAGATGCTACATTTATGCAAACAGCATTTCAAGAATATACGAAAAAAGATAACACAAAAGCTAATTATTACAAATTGATTATTCCGCAAGGAACATCTACGACATACTGGTTGGCTTCGCGTTGTGTCTATACTTTTTCTGGCTATTGCGTTTTCCGTGTGCGCTATGTGAACTCAGGCGGTGTGAACGCTGGCGATATGTACGATTCGTACGGCGACACTAACAACGGCTCGCGTGCGTTGTTCCCCGTAATCACTCTCAGCTCTAAGCTCATAAAATCAGGAACAGAAGGGACTTTTGCAGTCAGCTTGGAATAGAGTAGCAAATCAAAATAGTAGAGAAAAAATGGGAATGTAAAAAAATGTATAAATTGAAAATATATTGAAAAGGGGCTTCCTTATGATAAAATAAAAATATCATAGGGAGGTTTTTTTGATGAAAGAAGAATGCCTTTTCAAAAAACTTCTTGCGCAAATGTTTACATTAAAAAAGCCGTATGATATAATTAATTTGTAGGAATGTAATTAATAATTATGGACAAGATAAATAGTAAATAAACTGAAAATAAGGAGAAAAAGAATGAACCAAATCCTAATGGTAGAAAATAGAAAAAAACAACAAAAACAAAAAAAGCAAAGTGGTGGTGGAGCAATAGAAATAAGGGGGATTGTTCGCTTTTTTGCATTTGTTATGATTATATTTGGTATTGTTTTAGCAGGAGAAGGTTCTTACGCAATTTATAAAGATGTATCAGATAAGGATCCAGCAAACCAACCCAAAGTAATTGTTAGCAGACAAAGCGACACTGTTGCTATTAGTGTAGAACACACTGTAGAAATATCTAAAGTAATTTATTCTTGGAATAATGGTGAAGCAACAGAACTACCACAAGGAGGACTAACAGCTTATGAAGAAATATTACTTCCAAACCAAAATAGTATTTTAAATATTACAATAGAAGATATGAATGGAAAAAAAGTGTCCTATCAAAAAGAATATATTGTTGAAGGAATGGATATTACAAAACCAACGATCAAGATAGATGTGGTAGATGGAAGTAGAAAAATGAAAATTACTGCAGAAGATGAAACAGCTATCAGCTATTTATCTTATCAATGGGAAGGACAAGAAGCCATAAAAATTGATGCGACAACAGGAACACAAACTAAAATAGAAAAAGAAATTGATTTAACACCAGGAACAAAGAAAATTACAATTATAGCTGAAGATGCTAGCGGAAATATAGAACAAACAGAAAAAGAAATTGTAGCCACTACATCAGAACCAAAAATGCAATTAATTCAAAATGGTAGAGAATTTATTATAGAAGCATCTGATGAAGATGGAATTAAAGAAATTAGACTAAACTTAAACGGAAAACAATATGTAAACCCAGCAAATAATGAAAAATACATTAAAATAGGTCCAGCCCTATTACAGGATGGAAATAATACTATTTTAGTAGAAGTAACGAATGTAAATGGATATACAAAAAAAGCAGCTACAGAGATTCAATATACTCCATAAGGAAAACATAAGAAACGAATGAAGGAGAGAAAGATGGCACAAGAAATTTATATTATTGATAATGATAATGAACTAAAAGGGAAACTAGTAGATATTTTCAAGAAAGAAAAAGAATATAAATTTAAAAAAGCGAAAATAACAGAGGTAGAAAGTGTTCTTAAAAATATTCCAGCTTTAATTATCATTAACGAAGATGGAATACAAGAAGATACTGTTAAACTATGTAATCAGATTCGTCAGAACGAAGACAATAGTATTACACCCATTATTGTTATATCTTCTAGAAAAGAGAAAGAACATAGAGTAGAAATTTTAAAGGCTTGTGTAGAGCACTACATTAAATCACCAATTGATGAAGAATATTTATATTATACTATTAAAAATGTGATTCGTCTGTTAGATACAAATCGTAGGGTAAGTCCTCTAACAGGTTTACCAGGAAATGTTCAAATCCAAGCAGAAATGAAAAAAAGACTATTAAATAAAGAGGATTTTGCCATTTTATATATAGACTTAGATAATTTCAAAGCGTATAACGATATATATGGATTTTTAAATGGAGATGAAATTATCAAATTTACTTCTAGATGTATATTAAAACATCTCCATGATGATACAGAAGCAGAAGACAATTTTGTAGGACATATTGGAGGAGACGATTTTGTTGCCATTTCTTCTAATATTGATTGTGAACGAATTTGTCAAGACATTGTTTTAGAATTTGAAAGTGGTGTGAAAAAATATTTCAATGAAGAAGACTTAGAAAAAGGATATTTAGAAGTGCCAAATAGAAAATGTATTTTAGAGCAATTTCCATTAACTACTATTTCCATAGGAGTAGTGATTGTAGACAAAGGAAGATTTCACAATGTATTAGAAATAGGGGAAGTAGCAGCGCAGGTAAAACATTTAGCAAAGGTTACACCAGGTAGCACATATATTATTGATAGAAGAAAAAATGGAGAAGATATACCTAAATGTGAAATACCTAAAAGGAAAAGAACAAACTAAATTTGTAATTGAAACAGATATGATGGTTCATATCTGTTTTCTAAAGGATTTTAAGTAAAGGGAGAAGGAAGAAATGGATAAAGAAATTGTTGTAGCATCTAATAATCAAGGTAAGTTAAAAGAAATACAAGATATCCTAAGTGACTATAAAGTTATCTCAATGAAAGACTTAGGGATAGAGATGGAAATAGAAGAAAATGGAGAAACATTTGAAGAAAATGCTTTCATTAAGGCAAAAACGATTGCAAAGATGACAGGAAAACTATGTATAGCAGATGATAGTGGCTTATGTATGGAAGCCTTTAATGGATTTCCAGGAATTAGAACGGCTAGATTTTTAGGCGAAAATGCAACACAAGCAGAAAAAAATCAATATATCGTAGAAAAGGTACAAGGATTGCCAAGAGAAAGAAGAAAGGCTAAATTTATTTGTACAATTGCATTAGTAATATCTGGAAAAGAGGAGAAGGCTTTTAGAGGGGAATTAGAAGGGTATATTACAACTGATATAAAAACAGAAGGCGGATTTGGAATGGATCCCATTTTTGAACTAGAAAATGGTAAAACTCTTTCCGAGATTGGAACAAAAGCAAAGGACAAAATAAGCCATAGATATAAAGCGTTAGTACAATTAAAAGAATACTTAGAAAAAATTATGTAAAATATAAAAAAGTAGAATAACTTTTAAAATCTCTCATACAATAGAACAAGACTTGATTTCAACAATTAAGTAATGTAAAGGTATGGGAGATTTTTATGGAAACAAGGAAAAAAGACAAAAATATTATGGTAAACCAAGCTTCTTTGAAGCAGAAAAATGTAATAAGAGTATTACTGATACTTATCAACATAATGTTATTTGCATTTTTTAACATAGGAGTAAGCTTTGCAGACTTAGAAGATAATGAAGAAATTAATGTAAAAGAGATTGAGCAAGAGACAGTGCAAACATCAAAACCAATAACAGAAGAGCCAAAATTAAATGCTAAAATAGGTCTCATTTTTGACAGAGCTTCTAAAACAATACTATATGAAAAAAATGGATTAAAACAAGTTCCTATGGCAAGCACAACTAAAATTATGACAGCAATAGTTGTATTAGAAAATACGGATTTAACAGATGTAGTAACAATTGATAAAAAGGCAGCAGGTACAGGAGGCTCTCGATTAGGTTTAAAAGTAAATGACAAGATAACAGTTCATGATTTGTTATATGGCCTTATGCTAAAATCGGGCAATGATACTGCGGTAGCTTTAGCAATACATGTGGGGGGAAGTGTAGAAGGATTCGCAGAAATGATGAACCAAACTGCAAAAGAAATGGGATGGAACAATAGTCATTTTGTTACCCCACATGGATTAGATGCACAAGGACATTATACAACCGCTTACGAGCTAGCTTGCATGGCGGATTACGCTTTACAAAATCCAAAATTTAAAGAAATTGTTAGTACAAAGACTTATACAGTTACTCTTAATGGAAGACCACAAGTAATTTCCAATACAAATGAATTATTAGGAGTTTTAGATGGTGTATATGGAGTAAAAACTGGCTTTACTAATGGAGCTAATAGATGTCTAGTAACTGCATGTAAAAGAGGAGATTTAGATATTATTACTGTGGTATTAGGAGCAGATACCAAGAAAATTAGAACACAAGATAGTATTAAGCTAATTGAATATATCCATAAAAATTATCAAGTAGTAGATTTAGAAAAAATTTTAAAAGAAAAATTTGAAAATTGGAAACTATTGAATGAGAAGCGCATATATATTAATAAAGGGAAAACAAAACAAATACAAATAGAACTAGAAGAAATGCCATATAAAATGATGACAATTAAAAATACGGAAGTAGACAATATCGATCTTGAAATAAATAGCTTATACTATTTAGAGGCACCAGTACAAGAAAAGCAAACCATAGGAAATGTAAAGATTCAACTAAAGGATAAAACTATTGGAACCTTAAGTATACAAAACCAAAAGGTAATACAAAAGAAAGAAATAAAAGATTACTTTATGGATTTTTTAAGTCTAGTACCTTGACTTTTACACAAAATTTTGGTATGATAAGTATGCTTGATTTCGATTAGGAAGTGAGCATAGTTGCAGGTATAGTTTAGTGGTAAAACATAACCTTGCCAAGGTTAAGTTACGGGTCCGATTCCCGTTACCTGCTCCAGATATTTTTAACAATAAGGAAATTTATTCATGAATATAAATTATAATAATCGGCGCTATAGCCAAGTTGCTGAGGTTGTTCGAGCAAAGCGAGTTACAACGTCAGTATACGATAAACTGTAACGCATAATAATCGGCGCTATAGCCAAGTGGTAAGGCACGAGTCTGCAAAACTCTGATCCCCGGTTCAAATCCGGGTGGCGCCTCCATAACAACAAAAAACGACAAATTTCTAACATTAGTTGAAATTTTGTCGTTTTTTCCTTTTTTTTTAGAGATGTCTATATTTTGCCCCAAAACTCACTTTTTGTATTTATTTAAATTTTCTTGTAATTTTATATAAATTTTTCATAGGTACATTAACTTTGCATTAACAAATCGCATCTGCTACATTAACACTTTATATTTATCAACATTTTTAACAAAAAATAAAATACCTGGTTTTGTTTGAACCAAGTATTATTTATTTTATATTCTTGTTAAATCCAAAATCCAATCAATCCAGCCTCTTATTGTGGAAGCTCTTCTTTTATAAGTACTTTCACTTTCTATATTGTACAAATCACAATGTTTCATTATTTCTATTGTATCAAAGGCTGTAGGCTTGTCAGAATTCTTAAAATATAAGCCTAAATAATCATAAAAAGCTTTATGATTTAATATTAACTTAACAAATTCTAATTGTCTTTGTTTATATCTTAAGTTCAAGGTTTTTCTTCCTAATTCAGTTAATTCAAATTCTATATTTCCATCATTTCTATTTTTATCTACTAATCCTAGATATCTTGCAGCATCAGTATAGTAATTTGTTTGTCTTTCATCAAATGCATAATTTTCTGTAATATCACTTTTGGTTCTTGGCTCATCTAATAATAATTCACAAAGGTTGATAATTCTATCAAAAGAATCTGCTTGTGGAAATGCTATTTCTGGTTCTTCATTAAATTTATTAATATTATTAAATACATTTTGAATATCTTGTATATCTATTTCTGTATCTTCTATGCTATATTTTTTACTTTTAACAAATTTAATAGAACTATAATCTTCATCATTTTCAAATTTATATTCATAAACACTAAAAATCCCATTTGAATAAACAATATATATAGGTCTAACAGGTTTGTTTATTTTACCTTTCCAAAGTCTATATGGATAGTATAATTGTCTAACCATAAAATCATCTGAAATTACATTTTTAGCTTCAACTAAAGCTAAACTATTTATACCTTCAAAACCACCATCTATTTCAATTCTTGAATTTTGAACAGAAACATTAATATATTCAGTTTCAGTTCCATTTTTACTAATTTTAAATTCAAAATTACCAGAGCCCATCTTTCCACTTATAGTAGGAACAAGGTCTTCTTCATTTAAAAAAATTTCTAATATTTGTGTTATATATGCACAATTAATTGCTAACGCTTCACTTGTTATATTGTTATAATCTAAACTTTGAATATATTCAGGAAAACTAATTTTAACAATTTCTTCATCTTCTATTTCTTCAAACTTCTTATACGTTTGAAATTTTGCAATCATATAACTATTAGTTGTAATGGGTAATATTGCTAAATTATTATTCTTAAATAATTCTGGCAAATTTGCACTATTATCAAATTTTGTCATTAGTCTAGCTTCTCTAAATTCATTTATTTGTTTAGCAGTTATTTTAAAATATCCATTCTGATTAATTTCTTTTAGGATATTATATTTATCAAATAATAATTGCCAAGCTTCTTTGTTAGTTGTGCATCTACTCATAATTTGTTATTAACACCTCACTTACATCGCCTCTATTATTTCCATTACTATTAATTGCTCTTTTGGCTTTAATAGTAATAATATTATAGTCTTTATATAATTCTCTAATAAATTCACAATCCGAATTTGATAATAAAAATTTAACACCTTTTTTGTCAAGTGTATCACAAAGTTTTTTTAATCTTATTTGTTCATTTTCGCCAAATCCACTTTCGTTGTATCCTGTAAAATTGGAAGTTTTTGATATTGGTGCATAGGGAGGGTCAAAATAAATAAAATCTCCCCTTTTTGCATTTTTAACTGTTTTTTCAAAATCACCATTCAAAAATCTAATGTTAGATTCATTAAAATACTTATTTACTGCCCTTAATGTAATTTCATTAACTATATTTGGATTCTTATAGCTTCCAAATGGCGAATTAAATTCTCCTACACTATTAACTCTATATAATCCATTGTAACAAGTTTTATTTAAATACAAAACTCTAGCTGCTCTATCTATACCAGTCATTTTATTGTACTTTTGGGGTTCTCTATCCAATTCTCTAATTCTATAATAACATTCTGAAGTGTTTGAATAAGTATCTGTATCAGATAGCTTATCTATTAATTCTTCAACATTATTTTGTATTACACTATATAAATTTATCAATTCTTTATTAATATCATTTACTATTGCATTTTTTGGTTGAAGTTCAAATAATACTGCACCACCACCTACAAATGGTTCAAAATATGTATTAAATTTCTTTGGAAAATATTTTTTTATTTCAGGTAATAATTGTCTTTTTCCACCAACCCATTTTACAACAGGTGCAACTAATTTATTTGTTTTTTGTACAGCCATTTTGAATCTCCTTTCCAATTCCAAAAATATAATACCATAACTAAAAAAAATAATCAATACTTCTTATGAAACTTTTGTTTGTACATTCTTGAACTTTTATATAAAAAAGTCAATGAATGCTTTCCTAGTTACATTAACATTTCTTTTTAAAGTATTGAAAATGCTGGTACTGCTGAGTTTTTTATAACTGTCGAACCGGGTGGCGCCTCCAAGTTAAAACCAATTTCCACAGATTTTTAATATTTCTGTGGAATTTTTATTGCTGTTTAAAGATTTATATATCAAGGTTTCCAAAGTTTTTATAATTTTTTTACTTTTTAAAACTACAGTAATCTTTATAGGAAATTACATTGACATTTTATGTGTATTTATATTATAACTTTGAATAAGTAATTATCATTTACATGCAGTATAAAACATAGAAAATAAAGTAAAGGATGAATTTTATCAGATATAGATAAGAATTATAGAGAATAGTTTTTAGTTTAGAAGGAGAAGACATGGAAAACGAAGTAATTTTAATACAAGGAGCAATGGATATTGAAATAGAATATCTTTTAGAGCAATTAGAGGAGAGAAAAAATGAGAAAATTGCAGATTATGACTTTTATACAGGAAAAATAAATGATGTAAAAGTAGTAATCTCTAAAACATTAATAGGAGTGGTTAATGCGACAATGGCAACAACAATAGGAATCATGAACTTTCGTCCTAATATCATAATTAATCAGGGGATTGCAGGAGCTCATAGAGAGGATATACATACAGGAGATATTATTATTGGAGAGAAATGTTGTAATATTAATGCATATGACATGCCAAATAAAAATAAAGGACAAGGCTCAGAGCCATTTGAATGGAAACCCAGTAATCGTGCGAAGGACATACAAAATGCCAATAAAGCATTAGTTAACACCATTGAGAAAACGTTAAAAGCTAATACTTCAAAACAAATATATAGAGGGAGATTAGGCAGTGGAGATGTATTCAATAGAGAAATAGATAGAATTTTTTGGATTAATAACCTATTTCAAAATGATTGTGAAGACATGGAAAGTATAGGGGTATATTCAGTTTGTAACAAATTTCATGTTCCTTGTGTAGGAATTAGAATCATTTCCAATAATGAAATATTATTAGAAAGACTAGAAGAAACAAAAGCAACAGAGCTACAAAGGATATTAGTAGATAATTTACAACATTTAGTAAAAGAGTAAAAAAAAGAGCATTTTGAAATGCTCTTTTTACTCTACATAATCAAATTATTTTAATCTTGAAGCTGCTGTATTTACCATAGTAATTAAAGAATTATATTTAGTTACTTGTGACATTGACTTAAATTGAACTTGATTATTTTTAATTTCCCAATTAGCTTTGTTTTCTTTTAAGAAATTGAAAACGTCATCAACTTTAGATAAATAATTGTTAATATTGTCGATAGTTGAGTTAACATCTTTTAGTTCACTATCTAATTGAATTGTATTTTTAAATAAATCTTTGTATTTTCCTGTTAATCCAAGTTCATCAGCTCTTTTATCTTTAAATTCATCTGTAACCATTTCAGCTAATTTTGTCTTAGCATCTTCACCTTGTTTCTTAATATCTGCAATTAATTTTTTAGATTCTGTGAATTCTGGTCCATCATTTTTATAATTATCTGCTGATAAAATAGTGGTTAATTTTTCATTTTTGTATTGATTAGCTATTGAAACAGCAACACCTTGATACTCAACAACATAATCTTTTATTGCTTTTTCTACATCAGCATACTTTCCACTTGACTTAATGTCTGTATCTACCTTTCCTGAAGTATTGATTTTTTCCATTTCTGTACCAATGATAGCTCTTTGTGCAAAATCATTTACAAAAATACCTGCAACTACTCCTACTACTGCGATAATTGCTACAACAATAGCCACAATCACAATGACTTTTTTGTTTTTAGATTTTTTTTCATCCATTTTTAAAACACTCCTTTTAAGTTAGTCGTTTGAATATAGTGAATTACGAATAACTTATGCAATTGACCAAAGGGAAATTGTAATCCTATGTTCAAAACGCATTTAAAGTATATCACTAACTCCTTAAGGATACAAGAGGTTTAAGATATTTTTAGCATGAAAAAATAGATAATTATGAATGGCTAAAAATGTATTGAATTCCACCATAAGTCGCAGCAGTAACACCTAATACAATAACCCCAGCTGTTAAAACACCTGCTACAATAGGGGGAATAGCTTTTTTAGGTGGTAAGTTTAAGAAATTAGCAATTAAAGAGCCAACCCAAGCACCAGTACCAGGAATAGGAATAGCAACAAATAAGAATAAAGCCAAAGCAGTATAGGTTTGTAACCTAGTGTTTTCCTCAATCTTTCTAGTAGCCTTATTGGTAGCCCAATCAATAATTTTCTTAAAAGGTTTCCACCTGCCAAAAAAATCAAATAAAGGACGAATAAACTTTACAATAAAGTAGATAGGTATGATATTTCCTAAAAAGCTACAGATAAAAGCCTCAAAGTAAGAAAGTCCCATTCCAACACCAATTGGAATAGCCCCTCTAAGCTCTATAATAGGTACCATACCAATGATAAATGTAATCAAATATTTTAAAACTATTGGCATTTTTAAGCCTCCTTTTCATTTTTCATAAGACTTATTTTATAATATTTGTAAGCTTTTGTCTATGAAAAACGTCATAATTGGAGTTGAAATTTAGTAATTATATAAGTGAAGTACGCGCAAGGCTGCTGAAGTCGTTGAGGCTCAGCCGATTACAAATTCAGTATGCGTAGCGAAGCGAAGAAGTGCTTGCGAGCGCCTTTCGTTTCTTTCTTTAAGTTATATAGGAATGAAAGAAACGAACAGCAAGGACAAGCGATATAATTACTAAGATTTCAACTAAAAGGTACGTTAGCCTTAGGGAATACAACAAAAGCCAACAATATTACGAGACACTTGTAATAATTGTCATAAGAAAGTCATACAAACTTAACAATCTCAAAAAAATGGATATAAGCCTAGAAAATCCGTAAGAAAAAATGAACCCATTTATTAGAAAAAAGAAGAAAAGTGCGATTGACACGTTTCTTTTTTTATTTATAATATGATACTAATCGTAGAATAAAACGAAAAATGAAAAAGAAAGGAGCCAAAATTGGAAAGCAATCAAGTCAAAAAAAGAAAAAGAAGAATTGTGATTGCAGTTCTCATTTGTATTTTTCTTTTATTAGGAAATGTTGCTACCATATTTGCGGCAAATGATGAAAACTTGTTAGTGCCAACAGATGACCAATACTTAGAACTAAAAGCTGTTCAAGTAAAAGATGTTACAGGGCAAAACAAACAAGTCATTATGCAGCTGTGGGGCCATAACCTAGAATTTAGACGGATTTGATGTTAGGTTTTCCTATCAAAATACTAAATTACAGCCATCCAATATCACAACAAATGTAGTAACAGATGATATAGCACAGTATTTTCAATTTGAACCTCAATTTAATAATGGCTCCTTAGATATATTCAACCTAGATTATGATGACGATTTGATCAGTGAAGAAGGAATTGCAAAAGAGGAAGGAGCAACAGTTGTTAGAATGATAGGATCAGTAAATGCACCAATTGTAGGAGCAACAGACCATTTTATTCTAAAAGATGATGGAAAGTATTCCTTTCATACAAATGGAGATGTCCTACTTGGAACTATGAGCTTCCAAATGACAGTAGAGGAATTCGACATTTCATGGTTCAAACTAGTAACAGCAAATAGTTCCCCAACAACAGGAGTTAAGATTAGCGTCAATACTGTCAAACGATATGAAGCACAATCTATTTTCCGATTTACAGATGACATAGCTTCCAAAGAAGCAAGTTTAAGTAATTTAGTACTAAGTAAAGGAATTATTGATGCAGACAATCCAGACAATTCTACTTATCAAGAATATCCGTTAACACCAACCTTTGACAAAGACACCTTGCAATATGAAATCAAATTATTAGAATACATAGATGATATGGATATTACAGCAACCACACTAGATGGAAAAGCAACTCTAAAAATCAAAGTTCCCAAAAGGGATGAGAATGGAAATCTAGTTTATCAAGCAGATGGAACAACCATAGAATATGAAGAAAAGGAAATGCTAGATAAAATACCATTTAATAGTGTATTAAATAAACTAGGAGAACCAGCAACGGTTCTAACCATTATTTCAACAGCAGAAGATGGAAAGACAACCAAGGAATATCAAGTCACTATCAAAAGACCTTATGCAACGATTAAAGGGAAAGCTATTTTAGCAGACTTTGATGATGAAAGTATTGTAGAAAACATTTTCGACATTTATGGAGTAACGATCAATCATAAAATAGGAATCAATCTATATAAAGCAGGATTAGCAGAATGGGAGTCTATACCAGATATTTATCAGCTAGAATATGAAAATCCGCTTACTTATGAAGAATTAGAAAACATACCAAAGGAAACGACTAGAAACTCCAATGATGATGGAACCTTTGAAATATATATTATACCAGGAAAATATGATCTTCAATTAACTAGACTAGGATATTTAGATTATATCTATTCTGATGTAGAGCTAAAAGAAGGGGACATCATAGAAATGGAAGAAGTTAGGCTGGAAGCAGGAGATTCTAATAGAGATGGAGTTGTTACCTTAGAGGATATCTCTACAATAAAGAGATACTTAGAAACACAAAGTGATGCACCAGAATTTAGCCCAGCATATAACCCAACTCAAACAAATGTAGTCATCTTAGAGGATTTAAAATATGCAAAAAGAAATCAAGACAATCAATTACAAATTGTTTACTTTAACAAATGAAAATAAAGAAAGAAGGAGGAAAAAATGAAAGGAAAGCACGCAAAGCCATTAGCTGTGCCAAAGCGAGTGAAAATAAAAAACTTAAATCAAGAACAAGTATATCATCAAGTTTTTTATGAAGAAGATAAGCCATTGCAGCAAGAACTTGAAGTTCAAGAATTTGAAGAATTGCAATTAAACAATCAGTTACCTAAAAAATCGCTTTTCAGCAGGCTAATAGAAAACGTAAAACAATTAACCAAAAAACAAATAACAGCATTTAGTACATTACTTATTATGCTAATACAAATGTTTTCACCCTATACAGTATTATTAAGCACAGTACAAGCAGCAGTAAATCCAGCAACAGACAAGCTAGTATTAGTAAAGGCATCAGAGCCAAAAACTTCTAGTAGCGGTAATAAGGTCATACAGGTAGACTATATAATTATAGGAGAAAATGTTGGAGGAATTGACTTTGCCATTCAATATGATCCAAACTATATTAAACCAGCACAAAGGGGGACTGGTAAAGAATGTACTTTAACATCACTTACCAATGGAACTACTAGTTGCTATGCAGCTGCAAGCTCAATTAGGGACGACGAAGTATTACAAGAAGATGCTAAAACATTAAAGAGAAATGTAACAGGTGATGAAAAACCATATGTACAAGTCAAAATGACCAATGCAGAAGGGTTAACCTCTTATTTAGCAGATTATGGTTATGAAGCACAAGATGGATATGACTATTATATGCCATTATTCTCACTATATTTCCTTTTAGTAGATGATAGCATTACAGAATTAACCAATGATATGTTATCATGGAAACCAGGAATAATAGGAAATCCAAATGGATACAAATATTTATACAATGATAATGTATTAACTTGTATTGATCCAAACACAGCTGTTTATGAAGGATTGGGAACTGCAAAAGTAGCAGTAGATAGAATTGAAATTACCCAAAATCCAACAGACTTAACCTATAAAAATGGAGATACCCTAAATTTTGCAGGAGGAACCTATACGATCCATTATGTAGATGGAACGAAAAAGGAAAATCAAAGCATTGTAGATGGTATAGCAGATGGAAGTCTAACAGTAGATTCAGAATATGCTTCTGATACAACCAAAAAAGCAGTACTTACCTATTCAGGTAAAACAGCTGAAATCCCATATCATACGTTATCAGGTGCAATGTTAAGAACAACACTCACGAAAACTACTTATGATCATGGAGATAATCTAGACTTTACAGGAGGAGAAATAGACGCCATTTTTACCAATAGTAGTGGAGCACAAATCAGGGAAGAAATATCCATTCCAACAGGATTAGGCAATCAAACAATTGAAACAAACACTACAACAGCAGATGTAAACAAAAATCCAGTAAAGTTAACTTATGAAGGATATACCATAGACTTACCACTTACAATTAATGATCCTCTAGACCACATTACAGTAAATCCACCAACTAAAATAACTTATGAACATGGAGATAATATTAGTTTTGCAGGTGGCTCTATTACAACACATACCAAAAGTGGAGCAACAGCTATAATTCCAGCAACAGATGCAGGAATTACAATAGAACCAACTACAGCAGATATTAATACAGTTATTAATTCCTGGACAACACCAAGTGGATTAACTGCAGGAACAGAAGAAATTACAGTAAAATATCAAGGGAAATCAGCAAAATATAACATAACTGTAAATGATACTATTGATAGTATTAATGTAACCAAACAACCAACAGCCCAAAATAAATATGGAGAAACAAATCCAGATTTTACAGGTTTAGAGGTAACTGTTACTACAGCAGGTGGAGGAAGTTTTACAGTAGATCAAAACTCAGTAAGTATTGACAAAAGTGGATATAATCCTAATACCCTAACAGAACAACAATTTACAGTAACTTATGGAGGAAAGACATCTACAACAAAAGCAAAACTTACTCTGCAAGACTATATTACAGATATCATACCAACATTCCCAACGACGACCTTTGAATATGACACGCCAGTTGCTACTGTTATCAATGGAGCAACTTATGTAAAGAAATACAAAAGTGGTGCAACTGGAACAGCAGAACCAATTACAGCAGGAATGATTGGCAGATATACACAAAGACCAGCTCCAACCTTATTCAATAGTTCACATGAAGCTAGTCAGACAATCGACATAAAACTAACAAATGGAACTAACTCCTTTGATGAAGTTCCAATTACCAAGACGCAAGCAATTACGATAAAAGATAAAATCACAGGTATTGCAATAGAAAGTTACCCAACTACAATGGCATTTGAATATGGTGATACTTTTGAAGCAATCAATGGAAAAATCAAAACAACATATGCTAGTGGAGCAAAAGGTGATAGCATATATATGTCTGATCCAAATGTTAAGCTAACACAGACAGATGGAACAACACCAGTTACTACACAAGTAGCTAAATCCAAATTTAGTAATGGACAAGCAACAGAAACAGTAAAAGTAACTTACACCAAAGATGGAAAAAGTTATACTACTACTTATAACATTACTATTTCTGACAAAGTAACAGGAATTGCCATTACAACAGATCCAACAAAAGCATTTGAACATGGAGCAGCCTTTACAACAGGAAACGGAAAATTGACAGTAAGT
This sequence comes from Clostridia bacterium, assembly GCA_022797215.1. Classification (GTDB taxonomy): domain Bacteria; phylum Bacillota; class Clostridia; order TANB77; family CAG-508; genus CAG-273. The sequence goes on along the minus strand of JAAWKD010000007.1, from coordinate 48,246 downwards.
TATGCAGTAGCAGATCCACAGGTAATCCCAATGTCAAATACAGATGTAACAATTAAGCAAGCAGATGGAACAGCCATTAATATGAGCCCAACCACTTATGACGCAAATCACAAATATACAGAACATTTAAAAGTAGAATATATGGGAGAAACAGCAACTTATGATATTACTATTACAAATGTCATCACAGGAATTACTTTAAAACCAAGTCCAAAAACAAGTTATACATACAAAGAACCAATAACCAATGCAGGAGGAAGTATAGAAATTACAAGAAAGAATGGAACAACTAGTACACTTCCAATTACAGATAGTATGATAACAGGACTTAACACAGATACAGTAGGAACAAGACAAGCTACTGTAACATATACCGAAAATGGTGTAACAAAAACAGCTAAGTATAGCTATACAGTAGAAAATTCAGTTACAGGAGTAACTATTAACAAGCCAAGTAAAACAACATATAAACATGGAGAAAGTTTAGCAGCAGGAACAGTTACACTAACTTATGCAGATGGAACAAAAAGCCAAGGAAATTGGTCAGATGTAACAATTACAGATGGTGGAACGGCTATTACAGCGCTTCCAACCCCAACAGAAGCGGAGTATAAAGCAAGTAGTACACCACATAAGATAAGTAAAACTTTAAAACTAAATTACACCAAAGATGGTGTGTCAGCAACAGAAGTAAGTTATCCAATTGAAATTATCAATGATGTAAAATCAATTGCGATGTATCAAGTACCAAAACAAACTTATAGTGTTAATGATCCAATTGATGTTACAGGTGGAGAAATCATGGTAACAAGAGCAGTTGGTTCAGAGGCAATCGCAATTACAAAAGAAATGACAAGTGGATTTGATAGCAGTAAAGAATATTTAAACAATTCTTTAACCATTACTGTAACTTATACAGAAAACAATGTAACTCCTGCCCCAACAACGAGTTACAAAGCAACTGTAACAGATACAGTAGCAAGTATCAAAATTACAAAACTACCAAAACAAGACTATAAATATGATGAACCACTAGATGCGACAGCAGGAAAACTAGAATTAACAAGAGCAAGTGGTGATAAAGAAGAAATTACCATGACAAATGCTATGGTAAGTGGATATAACCCACAACAATTAGGAAAACAGACCCTAACCATTACTTATGGAGGACAAACTGCAACCTATGAAGTAAATGTCAAAGATTACGTAACAGGAATTACGGTAAACCCAGATAACTTAAATGGAACATATAATACTAGCTTAGCAGACCTAATCCAGAACGTAAAATATCAAGTAACTTACAAGGTGGCAGGAGCACAACCAGAGCAAAACTTAACAGAAGCTATGGTAAGTGGATATACTCCAACAAGTATACAAACACAAAACTTAACAGTAACTTATGTAGATACAGACACCAATAGCGGAAGTAAAGATGAAAGCTTTACAGCAAACTTAACTGTAACACTATCTAATGGTGTAACAGGTGCAAGAATTACAAAACCAACAAATGCAAAATACAAACATGGAGAAAGCTTAGAGGCAGGTATACTTACTTTAATGAATGCAGATGGAACTGAAACCACAGGAGACTGGTCAGATGTTACTATTACTGAAGCAGACGGAAGCAATGTCAATATGACCCCAACAGAGGACGAATATAAAGCAAGTAACCATAAGATAAGCAAAACCTTGAAGCTAAACTATAGTAAAGATGGCATAACAGCAACAGAAGTAGAATATCCAATTGAAATTATCAATGATATTAAATCTATTGCAATGTATGCATATCCTAAACAAAACTATAGTGTTAATGATCCAATTGATGTTACAGGTGGAGAAATCATGGTAACAAGAGCAGTTGGTTCAGAGGCAATAGCAATTACAAAAGAAATGACAAGTGGATTTGACAGTAGTCAAGAATATCCAGACAATTCATTAACTATCACTGTAACATATACAGAAAACGGTGTAACTCCTGCCCCAACAACGAGTTATACTGCAACTGTAACAGATACAGTATCTAGTATTACAATGGGTAATACACCAAAAACAAACTATAAGTACAATGAGCCACTAGATACAACAGGAGGAACTTTAACCATTACAAGAGCGAGTGGAGAAACCAAAACAGTAGATATCACAAATGCGATGATAACATCTACATTTGATCCACAAACCTTAGGAGAACAAACTTTAACTGTTACTTATGGAGGACAAACAACGACTTATACAGTTACAGTCAAAGATTATGTAACAGGAATTACAGTAACACCAACAGAAGTAGACGGAACTTATAATCAAGAATTAGCAGATTTAATTAACAATAAAGATATTAAGTATACTGTAACATATGCAAAAGCAGGAGCTTTGAACCCAGAAGTACCTACTGAAAGTATGGTAACAGGATATAACAAAACAGATTTAGGTGATAGAGATATCACAATTACTTATACAGATAATGATAGCCAAAGTGCTACAAATGGAGAGACTTTCTCAGCAACTGTAACAGTAAAAACACCAAATGGAATTACAGGAGCAGTTATTACTGCACCTACTAACACAACATATAAAGACAGCGAAAGTTTAACAGAAGGAACTATTACTTTCACTTATGCAAATGGAGATACAACATTAGGAAATTGGTCAGATGTAACCATCACCAATAGCGATGGAACCCCATACACTATGACCGCAACAGAAGATGAATACAAAGCAAATAACCATAAGATAAGCAAAGTATTAAAATTAAACTATAACAAAGATGGTGTGGCAGCAACAGAAGTAGAATATCCAATTGAAATTATCAATGATATTAAATCTATTGCAATAAGCACAGTACCAAAACAAGATTACAACATTGGAGATACATTAGATGTTACAAATGGAGAAATCCTAGTAACAAGAGCAGTAGGAACAGAGAACATTGCTATAGTAGATACTATGGTAGATGGATTTGATACTACAGCAGAACATAAAGATTTAAGTTTAAAAGTAGAATACACAGAAAATGGAATTACAAAAGAAACAAATTACACCATTCAAGTAAAAGATGATGTAAGCAGTGTAACCTTAAAAACAACTCCAAAAACCGATTATCTATATGGTGAACCATTAGATATTAGTGGAGGAGAATTAGAAATCACAAGACCAAGTGGAAATGTAACAATTCCAGTAACTATGGATATGATAACTTCTACATTTGATCCACAAAATATAGCAGAACAAACAGTAACTATTGAATATGGTGGATTTACAGTAGAATATCAGGTAAATGTAAAAGACTATATGACAGGAATTATACTTACACCACCAACCAAAACAGAATACGAATATGGTGAAGCACTAGATTTAACAGGAGGAACTGTACAAAAAGTAATGGCAAGTGGAGCAGCTACCACCCCAGTGGATTTAAGTGACACTACTCAAGTAACTTTAGGTACCTATGATCCAACCCAAGAAGGTGCACAAACCATAACTGTAGAATATGAAGGAGAACAAGCAAGTTTTGCCGTTACAGTAGTAGACAATGTTCAAACTATTGCAATGGTAGATACTCCAAAACAAAATTACAAATATGGAGAACCATTAGATATTAATGGAGGAACCATATTAGTTACAAGATCAAGTGGAAAAACAGAAACAATTAATTTAGATACTAACATGGTAACAGGATTTAATCCTAACCAATTAGGACAACAAACTTTAACTGTTACTTACAAAGAGGCGACAACAAACTATACAGTAGAAGTTGAAGATTATGCAATAGACATAGAAATTACAAGACCAAATAAAGAAATCTACGCATTAGGTGAAGAATTAGACCTAACAGGTGCAACCGTTAAATTAGTAATGGCAAGTGGAATAGCTACTACCCCAGTAGATATGACTACTAGCATGATTACAGGATTTGATTCAAGCACAGAAGGAGCTAAAACAATTACAGTAACCTATGAAGGATTTACAAAAACATTTGGTGTTAGCATAATGGATGGTGTAAAAGGAATGATTCTAGTAACATTACCAGATATGCTAGAATACCGATATGGTGAAGAATTAAACTTAACAGGAGGAACTATTGCACTTATTAAAGAAAGTGGACAAACTTCACCAATACCAATGACAAAAGATATGGTATCAGGATATTCCCCAAATATCTTAGGTGACCAAACAATTACAGTAACTTATGAAGGATGTACACAAGAATTTATCGTAAATGTAAAAGACTTTATTAGTAAATTACAAGTAAAAGCACCAACAAAAACAAAATATGAATATGGAGAAGATTTAGACTTAACAGGAGGAACCGTAGGTATCCTAATGGCAAGTGGTAAAGTAGTAGAGCAAACCCCATTAACAGCTTCTATGATATCTATATTCAATAATGAACAAGTTGGAAAACAAACCATAGTGGTTGAGTATCAAGGATTACAAGGAGAATTCCAAGTAATTGTAGAAGATAAAGTAAAAGGCATCTCTATGAATGAATTACCAAATAAGGTAGAGTATGAATATAGAGAAAAATTAGATGTAACTGGAGCAACAATTAATGTTGTAAAATCAAGTGGAACTATCGTAGTTAAGGTTACAAACAAAATGGTATCAGGATTTAACCCTAGAAAATCTGGAAACCAGGTAATTACAGTAACTTATGAAGGAATGAAAACACAATTTGTAGTAGTCGTAAATGCACAAGAACAAACCACACCAGTAAGACCAGTTGCACCACAAGAACCAGTACAAGAACCAGAAAAACCAGTAGATCTAGTACCAGAACCAACACCAACACCTATTCCAGCACCAGAAAAACCAACTATTGTATTAGGTGAAAAGGATGAGAATAATGGCTTTGATAAGAAAACTATAGCAGCTATTATTGGAGGATTAGGAATCTTATTACTACTTATCTTAGTTGTCATGAGACATCGTAACATTAAGATTTACGTAGAAGAAGACGGAGAATTCGTATTAGCTGGAACTGAAAAATTAAGCAGAAATGATTTAACAATTAACATTGATCAATACTTAGATGGAGAAAACTATCATAATAAAGTTATGATTTGCTTAAATGATTCTATTTCAGACAAATTGGATGAAGAAGAAATCGAAATTAAGCATAGAGGCGAAATTGTTAAAGTTAAAGTTAAATATCTAGGTGAACCAGTAGATATCACTTTAGAATAAGATATAAGATGAGTTAACCCCATTAACTACAACTTATATGGATATGTAAGTAAAAAACGCTTAAAAGCGAAAATAAGAGCTCAAAATTCATACAAGGAAACGTAAATGAATTGTATGGTAAACTGTACAGTGAAAAGTAAATAAGCAAAGTTGTCAAGCGCGCATACAAAACTTCTAAATCCCTGACCTAAGCGCGCAGGGCAGAGATAGAGGGAGTTTTGTAGACAACTTATGCTAATATATTAAATGAACTAAAAGTATTAGAATGTTTAGAATATTCCAGCAAACGGATAGCTGGAGAAATGAAAAAGAAATACGAATTAACAAATTCTAAATAACAGGTTATTAAGAATTTGTAACATTTCGCATAACTGATTTACTAAAGTATAACTTAGCTGTAATTCACTTACGTTCATACAGCCAAGATATCTACGTCAAGTGCTAGAAGCACTTTCCTAGAACTCAGAAAATTAAAAAAAGATAATAGAAAAGACACTAAGATTTTTTAAACCTCACAAGAAGGTTTATTAGTCGTGTCGCAAAAAAACAGATTATTAAGAATAATTTATATTTTGACTGCCCTATGTGACAGTCTATTTGTCGTTGTCTTTATATAAGAATATTTGAGAAATATAGGAATAAATAAAAAATTCTTGCGTAAAATAAAAGTGTATGCTATAATAATTATAGCTAGCAAGTCGAAAGAACTCAAAAAAGGCTTGTCCGAGATATGTTTCGTCAACATATCTCCTTTTTTTATTCAAAAAGAAAAGGCAGGTTGTCATCCCGCCTGAAAGATTGCTCTTTACTTTTGGTTTTCATTGTCATTGTTGAATTTGTCTTTAAGTATAAGTAAAACAATTAGTCGCCAAATTAGATCGAAAGAACTCATAATGCGTTGCCCTCCTTTCCTAGATTTCCCCTAGTAGAGGCTAATATAGATTATACATTGCCAATACTAATTTGTCCATATTAACTTATAGATTTATTTTGTGTTTTCTCGAAAAAGCATTTACAATTTGAAAATGCAATGGTAAAATAAAGAAAAAACAAACCAAAGAGGAGAATGAATCTATGGGAAGAAGAAAATCTAGAAGATTAATTAGTACACATAGTTTGCTTATTATCTTATGCCTTTTGCTAATTGCTGTATCAGTACATATGCTATTTTCAGAAGATGTTGAACAAATGGTAGTGGGAAAAGCAAAAGAGCAAAATCAAGAAAAGGATCAGGAACAACTACAAACAGAAAATCAAACAAAACCTACTGCAAACAATGAAGCAACCAAAAAAGAAGACGTAAAGGTAGTTCAAAATGGAAATAGTGCAAATGAAATTTCAGAACAAGAAGCTAGAAAACTAGCAGTAAAGCAATTTAAAGAATTAGACGAGAAATGGATAAAAGAAAAAGAGCTAGAAGTATTAGAATTTTCAAGAGCAAATGAATATTATTATTATATATCATCAAAAGAAAATACGATAGAAATCAAGAAAAATGGCGGAAAAATTACTAGAATTAATAGTGTGCCAGTACAATAAGTTATCAAAGATATGCAATATAAGCATATCTTGTTTTTTATTCTAGGAAGCAAGGCAAACTACGAAAAATGTCGAAAAAAGTATGACGATTTTTCTTGTGTTATGTCAGAAGAGTGCATATAATTAAATAATTATATTCTTCCATTTTATTTCTATCAAAAAATAATTTATTCTATTTATTTTTTATCAAGCAACTTCAGTTTTACTAGACATTTTCTTAAAAATCCATGATAGAGCAAGCTAGAATATAAAATTTATTAAATTTTTACCAAATGATTGAAAAAGTGGTAAATTATTTGGTAAAATAGAGAGGAACAAAGATGATGCAAAAAATCAACCAGGAGCAAATGAGACAAGAGGAAAGGAATTTGTTACCCAAAAGACCGTCCCTTACATCAGACTATGTGTTCAAAAGAGTATTTGCTAAAGACGAAAACAATTCTATGTTAAAGGATTTTTTAGAAGCCATATTGGATAAGAAAATCAATAAAGTAATTGTAAAAAATCCAGAAATTCCTAAAAGCTTTTTTGACGAAAGAATGGGAATATTAGACCTAAAGGTAGAAGTAGATGGAAGCGAAATCATAGACGTAGAAATGCAAATAAGAAACGAACACAACATAGGAAAAAGAAGTAGTGTGTATCTGTCAAAAATAGTGGCAGAGCAACTAAAAACAGGAGAAAGATACGAAAGTGTAAAAAAGGGAATAGTCATTAATTTATTGAACTTTGAATATTTTAAAAGAAATTCGTATCATTCCATTGCAAGAATGAAATTTGACGAAACATTGCAAGAAAAGTATGTAGATATGGGGTATGAGCAAGAAGATAAAATAGCAACAGATGTATTTGAAATGCATTTTATAGAACTTCCCAAGTTCATAAAGAAAAATCCAGCAGGAAAAACCAAATTAGAACAATGGTTATGGCTATTAGCAGGTGGAAAGGAGGAAAAAATAAAAATGGTATCAGAAGAAAATGAAGAAGTAAAAAAAGTAGTAGAATTGCTAGATAAACTAGGATTTAGTGATGACGAAAAAGTAATGCGTGAATATAGAGAAAAAGCAGAATGCGACTATAATGATGCAATGGCATATTTAAGTGAAAAAGCCCAAAAAGAGGGAATGAAACAAGGCATAAAAGAAGCTAATTTACAAAATGCTAAAAAGATGTTAGAAGAAAATATAGCAGAAGAAACTATTATGAAAATAACAGGTTTGAGTAAGGAAGAATTAGAAGAATTAAAAAAGCAATGTTAACAAATTCTAAAAAGCAAAGCTTTAAGAATTTGTAACAATTGCAATAATTATCTTCTACGGAAATATAAAAAAGCAAAAATCACAAACCTAGTATTCCCTAGCAAAACGCAAAAAAGGGGTATGGTTTGTAACACAAAAGTAAATAAAATGTCAAAAAAAGCACTTTCTAAGGAGAAAGTGCTTTTTCCGTATATTTATCTACTTATATTTATATGTAATATAGAATTTAGTAGTATTGAAAAAATAAGATAAAAAGCATATATAATAATATATTAATTATTTAGGCGAACTAACAAAACCTAAAAAGTGACTAAAGCAAGAGCTCAAATGAACAGTTCCTAAAAACAAAGCTTCAAGGACTTGTAACATTTGCATAATTTGCTTCTAGAAAAAAAGTGAGGGAAAAACAAATGAAACTAAGCAAAAAACTAAGGAAGAGACGAAACAAAAAACTATTAACACTCCTTGTGGGAGCAGTAGCGACTACCAGTGTGGTATTAGCAACACAGCTAACAGACTTTAAAACTCTAACAGAAAATTTATCCAAACTTGGAATGCAAAGAGAGAACAATGCATACCAACTTTTAAGCGATAGTCAAGACACTACCGCTCATTTGCCAACCCTCACAGATGAAGCAAAAGAAAATATTGGTGTAGCAGCAGGAAATAACTTTACAGCTGTGCTAAAAGCAGATGGAACTGTATGGACATGGGGTAATAACAACTGTGGACAATTAGGAAATGGGGAGATTTTAAACGCCTCAACCTATGAACTAACACAAGTAATTGGTGTAGGAGGAGAAGGATACCTAGAAAATATTAAACAAATTGCAGTAGGATCTAGTGAAGTATATGCCTTAACCAAAGACGGAAAAGTAATAGCATGGGGAAGAAATAACTATGCACAACTTGGTAGAGGTGCCACAGGAAACTCAGGAACACCAGAATATGTACTCACACAAGTAGACATAACAGACGAAGAAGGTAACGAAACAACACAAGATGTACCACTAGAAAATATCAAGCAAATCGCAGCAGGTGAAAGACATGCCTTAGCCATTGACAATAATGGAAATGTATGGGCATGGGGACTAAACCATGTAGGACAACTAGGATTAAATGTAATATCAACTACTTCTAGCAATCCAAATTACAAAAAAGCATATGCAGTTAAAATGCAAAAAGAAGTAGAAGTAACAGATGAAGAAGGAAACATAACAACTGAAACAGTAAACCTAGACAATGTAAAACAAGTATCAGCAGGAAATGATTTTTCAGTAATTTTAACCAATGATGGAAAAGTATATTGCACAGGACTTGGAACTTCAGGACAAATCGGAAACAATGCAGCAGTAAATGTTATGATACCAACACAAGTACAAGATTTAGAAGACGTAGAAAAAATAGATGCAGGAGGATTACACACACTTGCTCTTAAAAATGACGGAACTGTATGGGCATGGGGACTAAATCGATATGGACAATTAGGAATTAATACAGCAAGTACCTCCAGTAGTAATGCCTCATACAAGAGAATATATCCAGTACAAGTATTAAAAGCAGCAGGAACACCACTAGAAGATATCACAGATATTAGTGCTAATTTAGAAACTAGCTATGCTATTACCAAAACAGGAGAAGCCTTTGGTTGGGGACTAAATACCTCAGGACAAATAGGGGATGGAACAGCAGCTAATAAACTGATAGCAACACAAACCAAGAAACCAGCAGGAGAATACATCACAGGAACTAAAATGTTATCAACAGGACAAAACACAAATGCCCATTACATCATAGACGAAAAAGGTGACATTTATGGAAGTGGATTATCTACTTCTTACCAAATGTTAAGTGACAGAGTAACTGCCACAAATGTTGCTACTAGACTAGATGAAAGCTATTTCAAACTAAGCAACAATCAATCTTACCTAGAAGTAGGAAACACTTTAAACTTACAAGTAGGCTACTATAATGGACTTAACCTACTAAACAGAAAAGTAGTACCAGGAAATGTAACTTTTAGAAGTTCAAATGAAGACATTGCCACAGTTAGTGCCAATGGAACCATAACCGCAAAAGCAAAAGGATATGTAACCATTATTGCAGAAGACACCACAAATGGATATACAACACAAAGTATGATTAATGTAGTAGCAAAAGGTGCCACAGCCCTTCCACAAGTAGCTAGTGGAACCTTAGCAACCGTTTATCTAAAAGAAGACGGAACCGTTTGGACATCAGGAGATGGTGCAAATGGAATGTTAGGAAATGGTTATACCAAAATTATCAATAAACCAGTACAAGTAAAAATTGGAACAAATGAATATTTAACAGATGTTAGAAAAGTAGAAATCGGAACAGAACATGTAATAGCACTTAGAAAAGACGGAACTGTTTGGACTTGGGGAATTGGAACCTCAGGACAACTAGGAGATGGAGCAAATGCCACAAGATATTATGCCACACAAGTTGTAGACGAAACAGGAGAAGAGTATTTACAAAACATCATAGATGTAGCAGCAGGAATAGACTATTGTTTAGCATTAAAACAAGATGGAACAGTTGTAGGTTGGGGAGTTGGAACCAACCATTCACTAGGGGTTAATAATACTGCCAATAGAGCTATACCTATCAAAATGCATGACAGCTATAACATTATTCAAGTACAAGGTGGTTCAGACACAAGTACAGTTCTAAAAGCGGACGGAACTGTACAAGCAGTAGGACTTGGAACTTCAGGACAATTAGGAGATAACACAGCAGCTACCAAAGGAGAGTTAGTATATGCTATTAATGAAACACTAGATGGAAAACTAACAGGAGTTGTTAGAATTGTCACAGGTAGCCACCACACGATAGCATTAAAAGAAGATAAAACAGCATGGATATGGGGTTACAACAATTATGGACAAATTGGTATGAACAATACCACAAACTATAAACATGCCATTCCACTTAAAAATGTTGGCAACACAGATATTATGCAAAACATCAAAGATATAGCAACAGGGCCATCAGCTACCTATGTATTAGACACACAAGGAAATGTATATGCAGTAGGACTAAACACTACAGGGCAATTATCTATTGGAAATGCCACTACAGTTAAAATATTCACACAAGCAAAAGACGAAAATGGTGAACCATTAACAGGTGTAGCTACTATTTCTAGTTCAAAAAATACTACTTTTGGCTTTGCTTTTACAGACGGAAGTATTGGCGTAACAGGACTTGGAACTAGTGGACAACATGGAAATTGGACATTAGCTAGTAGTAATAAAATGACAAGAATACAAGGAGCAATTTTAGATACAGGTAACATTTATGAAACTTATGTCAACGACACTATCAAGTTAAACGTTAACATAAAACCGGCATTTAACCTAAATGTAGACTCTGAAAAAACACTACAAATAGGAGAACTAACCTATCAATCATTAGAGGAAGAAATTGCCACAGTATCTACTGATGGAACTGTCATTGGAATGAAAGAAGGAACTACAGGAATTGTCATAACAGATACTACAAATGAATTAGAAACAACAGCTTATGTCACAGTAGGAAAAAGAGATTTTAGTGATATTCATAAAATAGTAGCAGGAACTAGCCATACAGTATTACTAAAACAAGATGGAACAGTTTGGGCATGGGGTGGTAACAATGTAGGACAACTAGGAAATGGAGAAATCTTCGCCAAACAAGCCACACAAGCCACACAAGTATTAAACCCAGAAGGAACAGGATATTTAACAGATATAGTAGACATAGCAGCAGGAAACAACTTTACAGTAGCACTAAAAAGAAATGGAACTGTTGTAGCATGGGGAGAAAATACCTATGGCCAATTAGGAAACACAAATGGAACAGCAGAAAGACCAATCTATGTTGTAGACATGTATGCAAACCAATTAACAGGTGTAGTAGATATATCAGCAGCAAGAGATCATGCAGCAGCAGTTAAAGCAGATGGAACAGTTTGGGCATGGGGAAGAAATGACTATGGACAAATTGGAAACAACTCTACCCTAGCAACTTGTGCTTATGCAGTACAAGTATTAGATGCTACAGGAACAGACTATTTAAAAGACATCAAACAAGTTAGTGTAGGACAAGCCTTTGTAGCAGCATTAGCAAAAGATGGAACAGTTTGGAGTTGGGGAGCAGGAACCTTAGGACAATTAGGAAATGGAGCAAAAACAACTAAAAAATTACCAGTACAAGCAACAGGTGTAACAGACGTCAAGAAAATAGTAGCAGGAAATGCAGGAGTTGCTGTATTAAAAGCAGATGGAACAGTTTGGTGTTGGGGTATTAACAGATATGGAACCTTAGGATATGGAACTCTAAGCACTAGCAGTAGCAATGCAAACTATTTAAAAACAACACAAATTCAAGTAAAAATAGATGCCAATACTTATCTAGAAAATGTAGTAGATATTGGTGGAACAATGGAATCTAGATTTGCCTTAACACAAGATGGAATCGTATATGGTTGGGGCTTAAATACAACAGGAGAACTAGGAGACAGTACAACAACTAATAAAGCTTATGCAACCAAAAACCTTAGAAGGTATAAAGACGAAGTAGAAAAAACAGTTGTCAAACTAAATGAGTCTTCATCTGGATATACCAATTACATGATCAAAGAAGATGGCAGTATTTTAGCAAATGGTAAAGTTGTCAATGGACAAATTCTAGATGGTGGGTTATACAGTGACGCAAGAACTTGTGTAGAAGATGTTTTAGCAAGCTACATGGAATTTGCAAACAGAATAGAGTACGTAAAACAAGGAACTACTAAAAAATTAGAAGTAAGAGGTGTAGAAAACCTAAATGTATTCGCAAAAGCACCAGAACTTGGTAACATAACATGGAAATCTATGAACGAAAATGTAGTTAGCATTGACCAAAATGGAAATATCACAGCAAAAGAATTAGGACAAGCAACCATTATTGCAAAAGACGATAAACATGGATACAGAGCACAAGCTACTATCTATGTAACAGCCAACAAAGCAGAAGCAATCACAGCACCAATGGTAGTACAAGGAACAGGATTTACAGTAGCCTTAAAAGCAGATGGAACAGTTTGGACAACAGGACTAAATAACAATGGGGCATTAGGAGATGGAACTACTACAAATAGAGAAAACTTAGAACCAGTCAAAATTGATGAGAATACGAACTTAACCAATGTTGTCAGAATTGCAGCAGGAAATTCACACGTATTAGCAGTTACTAAAGACGGCTATGTATATGCTTGGGGACTAAATGGAAATGGACAACTAGGTATTAACTCTACTGCAAAACAAACTTATGCTCAAAAAGTATTGGACGAAGCAGGAGAAAACTATTTACAAAACATCATAGATGTAGCAGCAGGTGGGTTACATAGTATCGCAATTGACAACCAAGGAAATGTCTATACTTGGGGAAAAGGTGGAAACTACCAATTAGGAAATTATGCCACAGCTAATAAATTAATTCCAGTTAGAGTATGGGACACATATAATGTGGTAAAAGCAGCAGGAGGAGCAGAATATACTGTTTTACTTCGTGGAGATGGAACAGCACAAGGAACAGGACTAAACACAAATGGTTGGCTAGCAATGGGAGATGCTACAACTAGATATACTCCACTAGAAATGGGAAGCAACGCAGAAAGAGCTATTCAAAGAGAAATTTATGATATAACAGCAGGCGCAAACCATACCATTTTCCTAAAAGAAGATGGAAAAGTATATACAGTAGGACTAAACACTTCAGGACAACTTGCCACAGGAAATGCCACAGCAAGTAATGTACTAGTAGTAGCACAAACCAAAAACGAAAAAGGAGAATTAGTTGATCTTGAAAATATCGCAAGTATCAGTTGTGGAGGAGCTACCTCTTTTGCAGTAAGCAAAAATGGAGAAGTATATAGCACAGGACTAAACACTTCAGGACAATTAGGATTAGGAAACAAAACATCACCAATCAACACATTTACAAAAGTACTAGACTATCAAGGAGAAAACACACTACAAAATGTAACAACAATTGGAAAAGGTGCAGGAAATACTATCAACAGTAGCTATATCACAAAAGATGGAACACTATACACAGCAGGGGATAATACAAATGGACAATTAGGAAATGGAACATATATAGCAAGTCAATTACCAGTCATTGTAGGAAATGCAGAACTAAAAGTAGCAAACACTCAAATGAAATTGACAGTAAATGGAGAAGAACAAATTGCACTAAGCCTAGAATTAGGATTTAATGTTTATGACAACACAAAAGAAGTAGGAACAAACCTTACTTATGAAGCAACAAACCCTGAGGTTGTTACTGTAAGCAATACAGGAAAAGTAACAGGAAAAAGATTAGGAACAACTAGAATTAAAATAACAGACAAAACCAATGATTTAGAAAAATATGTACCAGTCACTGTATTACACAGCTATGGATATACAGAAAGCAAAGTTAGTTCAGGAATTAACTTCTCAGTAGCCTTAAAAGAAGATGGAAGTGTTTGGGCATGGGGAGTTGGAACATCAGGAAGATTAGGTAATGGAGCAACTACAAACCAAATTAATGAAGTACCAGTACTAGCACCAAACGGAAAAGACCAACTAACAGGAGTAAAAGATATTACAGTAGGTTATGATAGTGCAATGGCTCTATTAGAAGATGGAACAATGGTAGCTTGGGGAAATAATGGAAGCTATAACCTAGGAGATGGAACTAACACTGACAGAAGTATCCCAGTTTATGTGGTAGATGCTAATGGAGATAAAATTCAAAACATTACAAAAATTGCAAAAGGAAATGACTTTAGCTTAGCTTTAACCAAAGATGGTGAAGTATATGCATGGGGCTGGAATGCCTATGGACAACTAGGAAATGGAGGAACCTCTACTACAGTGGTTCCAGCCAAAGTAAAAGACCAAACAGGAAAAGGAACCTTAAAAGGAATTATCGATGTACAATGTGGTATGCGTTGGTCAATGGCATTAGCAGAAGATGGAAATGTTTGGACTTGGGGATATAATGTAGATGGAGAATTAGGAAATGGAACAACAGACCAAATCAACTTACCAAAACTAAGCAAATTGTCAAACATTGATAAATTAGCGACATCTGCTTATGCAACAATGGCAATTGATAAAGATGGACAACTTTGGAGTTGGGGCTGGAATGGCTATGGACAATTATCAGATGGAACTACGACGAATAGATCTACTCCAATCAAAGCAAAATTAGATGCGAATACAGTTGTAACAGATGTCATTGATTTAGGAGCAGCAGGTGGAACACACTACATTTTAGATAGTAATTACAAAGTATATGCAGTAGGACAAAATGGACAAGGACAAATTGGAGACAACACAACCACCAACAGAAGCTACTTCACACAAGTAAAAGCAAAATATGGTGAAGCTTTAACAGACAAAATCGTAAAAATCAGCACATCTATTGCTAGACCAGATAGCAGTACAGATACATCAGTAGCCTTCTTAACAAGAGAAGATGGAAGTATTTTGGGACTAGGTAAAAACTCAAGTTATCAATTATTTGGTAAAAACACAGATGTGATGAAAGCAGCTAAAGAAATGAAAACTTCTTATATGGAAATCACAGACAGAATAAATAGAATTAAAATAGGAGAAAGCAAAAAACTAGTTCTTAATGTAGTAGAAAACTTTAATATTTACGCTAGAACACCAGTAACAGGAAATATCACCTGGAAGAGTTCTAATGAGCAAATTGCAACAGTAGACCAAAATGGAAATATAACAGCTATTTCAGAAGGACAAACTACTATAACAGCAAAAGACGATAAATATGGTTATATCGCAACAGCGATTGTATATGTTACAAGAAACACAGCAAACACCATAACCATACCACAAGTTTCACAAGGACAAAAATTCACAATAGTCCTAAAAGCAGATGGAACTGTTTGGGCATCAGGTCAAAACAATGTAGGACAATGTGGTATAGACAGCACAGTTGCTAATATAGGAAAACTAACACCAGTTAAAACAGACAAAGGTGCAAACCTAAATAACATTGTCAAAATTGTATCAGGATTAGAATACACACTTGCCTTAACAAAAGACGGAAAAGTATATGGATGGGGACTCAATAGTAATGGACAACTAGGTATTAACTCCAAAACAAATCAATTTACTGCAACCTATATGCTAGACGAAGAAGGAGAAAATCCAGTAACAGATGTTATTGACATTGCAGCAGGGGATTGTTTTAGTACCATTTTAAAATCAAATGGTGAACTATATACAGTAGGAAATGGCACCTATAGTCAGTTAGGAAATGGAACTACCACTACTACTATGGTATTAGGCAAAATGGAGGAAATGCAAAATGTGGTACAAGTTGTTAATGGTGGATACCATACGATTATGCTAAGAGGAGACCAAACTGTATGGACAGTAGGTAGAAACCGTTATGGAGAAATGGGAATTAATAGCATTAAAGATAGCAGCACAGCAACAGCACAAGGAATTGGAATTGCAAGACAAGTTATCAACCAAGACTTAAATGGTGTACTAAAAAATATCACACAAGTCACAGCAGGAGGATACCATAGTGCAGCATTAAGCAATACAAAAGAAGTATATAGTTGGGGATATGGAGCAGACGGCCAATTAGGTACAGGAAAAGCCTCAAACTTCTATTATCCACAACCAGTATTATCATATAAACCAACAGCAGAAGCAGATGAGCAAATTACAGGCATTACTCAAATTGGAAGTTCAGAAAGAAGCATCTTCTTCTTAACAGAAAATAACGAAGTATATGCAACAGGTGAAAACTCTAATTACCAATTATCACAAGATAATACAACAGACCTATTAAAACCAAGTGGATTATATGACTACACAGGTGAAAAATACATTGACCAAATCGCAAATATACCAACAGCTGCTAAAAATATCTATAACACAGCAGTTATCAAACAAGATGGAACAGTATGGGTATCAGGCTTAGGTGCAAATGGTCAAGTAGGTAATGAAGAATTCCAAACAGCCAGGTTATACACTAGAATGGGAATTGCCAAACTACAAGTATCAGACAAAATAGTAACTATTCCACAAGGTGGAACACATACCTTAAATGTATCTGTTAACCAAGGATTTAATGTATATGAAGGGCAAACAGATAAAGCAAATAAACTACAATTTACTTCTTCTAACACAAGTATTGCAACTGTAAGTGAAAACGGAGTTATCACAGCAGTAAAACAAGGAGAAGTAAGAATTACAATTTATGACCCAGAACATGATTGGACAACTAGCTCTATAGTTAAAGTAACAAGAGATGCACAAGACAAAGTAAAAGCAGAAGTATCCACTGGTAATGCAGGTATTATCCTAAAAACAGATGGAAGTGTTTGGTCAACAGGTGGCAACACCTATGGAGAAAGAGGAGTTGGAGACAAAGCAAAACATTTACAAGAAACTCCAGTGTTAGACCCAAACGGAAAAGATCATTTAACAGATGTTATCAGTATATCAGCAGGACAATACTTTAATGCAGCAGTAAAACGTGACGGAAGAGTAGTAACATGGGGACTTAACAATTATGGACAATTAGGAAACAAAACCAATGTCAATAGTGAAATACCAGTTTATGTATTAGACGCAAATGGTAATCCATTAACAGGAATTATCCAAGTATCTTGCGGATTTGAATTTACAATAGCATTAAAAGAAGATGGAACAGTTTGGACATGGGGATATAACTACTATGGACAACTAGGAGATAATACAGCAAGCAATAGAAACTATGCAGTACAAGTAAAAGACCGTTCAGGACTAGGATATTTACAAGGTATTTGCCAAGTTACCACAAACCGTAATACTACATTTGCTTTGACAGACACAGGAGAAGTTTATTCATGGGGATATAACTATGATGGACAATTAGGTGACGGAACTAGAAATACAGGAAGTAGTGCAGGTGGAAGAAGAAAAATCTTACCAGTAAAAGCATTAATCAATGATGTAGCTAGAATTGTAGGTGGTATGCATTCTACCATAGCACTAAAAAATGATGGAACCATTTGGACATGGGGATTAAATAGATATGGAACCTTAGGATATGGTGCCTCTTCTACTTCTGATAATAGCAACTATGCAAAAGCAACACCAATGCAAGTCAAGATAGACAGCGCTACGTTCCTAACAAATGTAGTAGAAATCGGAACAGCACATGAGGCAGATTATGCAATCACAAAGGATGGAAAAGCATATTCTTGGGGATACAACAATGTAGGACAATTAGGTGTAAATAACACTACAAACTATAATTATGCCCAATTAGTAAAAAGAATGTATGGAGAACTTCTTACAGATAAAGTTGTTACATTGAACAAAGGTGTTTCAGCATCAACCTGCTATATGATACGAGAAGACGGAACTATTTTAGGAGTTGGTCATAATGCAACAACACAAAGAATGCTTAGC
Source organism: Clostridia bacterium (assembly GCA_022797215.1). Taxonomy (GTDB): domain Bacteria; phylum Bacillota; class Clostridia; order TANB77; family CAG-508; genus CAG-273. Next base: position 29,789 of record JAAWKD010000007.1, on the reverse strand, counting down.
AACAGGAATGTAAACTTTACAACTGTTCAAGAATTAAGACCAGACTTTATGGAAGTAAACCAAAGAATAAGCTATGTAAAACAAGGGGAAACCTTAAAACTTGATGTTCACATTGCTCAAAACTTAAATGCCTTTGCAGGACATATCCAATTAGGAAACTTAAGCTATGCATCTTCTAACCCAGAAATTGCAGAAGTATCAAACGACGGAACTGTTACAGCAGTGGGACTAGGAGAAACTACTATCACCATAAAAGACCTAGATCATGGATACCAAGCACAAGCAGTGGTATATGTTATCCAAAACAACGAAAAAGCAATTACTATGCCAGATATCTCACAAGGGGATACTTTTAGTGTCTTCTTAAAAGCAGATGGAACTGTTTGGACAGTAGGATTAAACAGTAACGGACAATGTGGTGATGGAACTACCATCAACCGTTCAAAACCAGTTAGAGTAAAGATTAACTCTAAAGAATATTTATCAAACATTGTTAAAATATCAGCAGGTGTAGACCATGTAATGGCATTAAGCAAAACAGGTGAAGTATATACTTGGGGCTTTAATGATGTAGGACAATTAGGTAATGGGAGTACCACAAGGGGAGTATTTGCTAGCAAAATGTTAGACAGCAATGGGCAAAATCCAATCAGCAATGTTATTGATATTAACAGTGGATACAAATTCTCTTTAATGTTATTCAATGACGGAACTGTTTGGGGAGTAGGAAGAAATGTTTATGGAGAATTGGGAATTTTAAATAATGCCAATAAATCTCTACCAGTTCAAATGGACGGAATTGCAAATGCAATAAGAGTACAAGCAAGCTCATCAGGTGCTAGTATTCAAATTGCAAACGGAACTGTTTGGACAACAGGATACAACTATTATGGAACACTAGGACAAAATGGAACCAATACAGGATCTTCAGCAGCAGCACAAGGTAGAAATATACCAAACCCAGTTATCAATAATGCTAGAGACGCAGTTTTAAGAAATGTAGTTAAACTATCCGGTGGTTTACACCAAAATATCGTACTACAAGAAGATAATACTGTATGGGCATGGGGATATAACAATGTAGGACAATATGGAACAGGAAACACCACAAGCTTTGCTTATCCAGTTAGAGTAAAAACTATGGGTGTAGACCCAATCGATAAAGTAGTCAATATTGGTACATCAGGATACAACACACTTCTTCAAACAGTAGATGCACAAAACAAAAAGCATACATGGATTTCAGGATATAACAACAATGGACAATTAGGAAACAACACAACTACAAATGCAACTAGCTTTATTCCACTAAACAACAAAGACAACACAGGAGAAGCAGAAAATATAGACATCTTACCAGATGACGCAAGAGGATACCAAACATCAGGTGTTATTGATACTAACGGAACTGTTTGGACAGTAGGATTAAACAATTATGGGCAATTAGGTGATGACACAGTTTACAACAGAAAAAATATTGTACAAGTAGGAGAAATTGCATTAAAAGTAGAAGACATCATTTTCACAATGAACCCAAATGACACCAAACAAATCAAGGCATATATTGAAGATTCTTTCAATGTGTATATCAAAGAAAACCAAGTTGGAACTTTGAAATTTGAAAGTTTAGATACAGCCATTGCAGAAGTAAGTGATACAGGAGTAGTAACAGCCAAAGGAATTGGTGATACTTTAATCCGTGTTATTGACACTACTAGAGATATCCAATCAGCAGTATATGTTAAAGTCATCAAAAAACAAGAGGATATGCAATACGAACCAATGGTAGATGGTGGAAACAATCATTCAGTTGCCTTAAAAGGTGATGGAACTGTATGGGCATGGGGATATAACAAATATGGACAACTAGGAAATAACACAACTGTTACAACTGAAATGCCAACACAAGTTCTTGGAAAAGACGCAAATGGATTTTTAACAGATATCCAAATGATAGCAAGTGGAACAAACCATGTTTTAGCACTAAAAAATGATGGAACTGTATGGGCATGGGGTTACAACAACTATGGACAATTAGGAGACAACACCCAAATCACTAGATACACACCAGTACAAGTTCTATCAGAAGACGCAAACAGCCCACTTCAAGACATTATTTATATAGCAGCAGGAACCAACTACTCAGTAGCAGTTAACAAAAAAGGTGAAGTATGGACTTGGGGACAAAATGATTATGGACAATTAGGTGATGGAACCAAAACTGCAAAATATACACCAGTAAGAGTAAAAGCTAACCTTTCAGGAATTATCAAAGTAGCTTGTGGTATAAGACATACAGTTGCCCTAAAAGCAGACGGAAGTGTTTATACTTGGGGTGATAATGCAAATGGACAATTAAGTGATAACACCAATAGCCAAAGACTAATTCCAGTAAAAGTATTAGAAACAGTAGACACCTATCTATCAGACGCAATTAGTATTTCAGCATCAAGCTACAGTACACACATCTTAAAATCAAATGGAACAGTTATTAGTAGTGGACTTGGTACATCAGGACAATTAGGAAATAACGGAAAAGTAAATACAAAATTACCAGTTACAGCAGTAGGAGTAGGTGGAACAGATACTTTAACACAAATCAGAAATATAAAATCAGGAGCAAACACAACTTATGCTTTAAGAAAAGATGGAACAGTTGTTGCTTGGGGACTTGGAACAAGTGGAGAATTAGGAAATGAAACCTTTGCTAACTCTTTATTCCCAGTAGAAGTCGTTAACCACACGCAAGACGGTATCATGAGCAATATTCTATACATCGGAGCAGGAGCAAACCATGGCTTAGCAGTAGAAGATACAGGATATGTAGAAGTTTGGGGATTAAATAACCAAAAACAAGTAGGAGACATTACAATCGCCAAAACATCACATCCACTCTATATTGGCTCAAAAGTAGTAGCAGTACCTAGCAAAGTAACAATGGAAATGGGAGATACACAAGCCTTAAAAGTTTCTATGCAATCCTTCAACCTATTTAGAGCAGAAGAAGATTTGAATAGAAATGTAACTTACCAAAGTTTAAATGAAACAGTTGCTACTGTTTCAGCAGACGGAGTAATTACAGCAAAAGCAATGGGTGTTACCACTATCGTAGTAAAAGATGGCTTATCTAACAAAGTAACAACCGTTGAAGTCAGCGTACTAGAAAATGGGGCAATTGCTACTCCAAAAGTAGTATCAGGAATAAACCACACAGTAGCCTTAAAAGCAGATGGAACTGTATGGACATGGGGATATAACCACCATGGACAATTAGGAGATGGAACTACAAAGAGCAGCTATATACCACAAAAAATTGGACTAACAGATGTTATTGACGTAGCAGCAGGTGACCACTTCTCAATGGCATTAAAGAAAGATGGAACAATTTGGGTATGGGGCGTTAATGATAGAGGACAACTTGCACAAGGAAACACCGTAGAAAGCCTAACACCTGTACCAGTAAAAGGGGTAAATGGTGATCCATTACCAAAAGCAAAGAAAATTACAGCTTGTAGATTCCAATGGTTAGCCATTTTAGAAACAGGAGAAGTAGTAGGTTGTGGTTCAAATACAGGTTCTATTCTAGGAGATGGAACAAGTACAGATAAACACTTACCAGTATATATGCTAGACCACACAGGCAGCGCACATGTTAAGGAAGTAAAAGATATTGGTATAGGACAATGTGAATCTTTCATTGTAAAAGAAGATGGAACAATATGGTCAGTAGGACATAACTGCGCAGGAGGAATGGGAGTAGGAAACACCTCAGCATATAGCAAAATTAGACAAGTACAAGACACAACAGGAACAGGAGTATTAACAAATATTATTCAAGTATCTTGTGGCGGTTGGTACAACTTAGCATTAGATGCTAATGGAAATGTATGGGCAATGGGAAGAAACAAAGAAGGAGAGTTAGGAATTAACAATACAACTAACCAAACTCGTCCACAAAAAGTGTTAGGTGTTAATGGTACTGGATACTTAGAAAATATTGTTAGAATTGAAGCGGGATATTATTCATCATTTGCTATTGACAAAGCAGGAAATGTCTATGGTTGGGGATATAACAATAATGGACAATTAGGTATTAACAATACCACTACTCAAAAAGTACCAAAACAAGTATTAGCAGGAGCAACAGGTGGAAACTTAGATGATGTCATGTTTGTATCTTCTAATGGATACCACACAACTTTCGTTAAATATGACGGAACAGTTTGGACAACAGGATACAATGGAAATGGAGAACTAGGTAATGATTCAACAGTTAAGAGATTAACAGTAGAATGTATTAGTAATCCAAGACTAGAAGTAGACCAAAAATACTTATTATTTGGACCAAACATTGGAGAAACCAAAAAGGTTAATGTCAAAGTCAATAGTGGATTTAACCTATTAACAGACACTGTACCAGCAGGTGCAAACACATACAAGAGCTTAAATGCAAGTATTGCACAAGTAGACCAAAACGGAAATGTAACATCAACAGGAAGCGGAACAACATATATTAAAATCACAAATGATACCTTAGGATTAGCTACCACTGTAAAAGTAGTTGTACCATATAGAGATGGAATGATAGTTCCTAAAATAGTAGGTGGAGCAAATCATTATGTAGCATTAAAATCAGACGGAACAGTTTGGACATGGGGCTATAACGGATATGGACAATTAGGAATTGGAAATACAGAAAAACAATTAGAACCTGTAAAAACCAATATGACAGATGTTATTGACATTGCAGCAGGAACAAATTACACAGCTGTATTAAAAAGAGACGGAACAGTTTGGGTAACAGGACAAAACAACTATGGACAATTAGGACAAAATGATACCGCAAACACCACGAACTTTGTTCAAGTAAAATCAGAAAATGGTTTATCACACTTAGAGGGAATTGTAGCTATCACAGCAGTAAACTACCATATGGCAGCCCTAAAATCAGATGGAACAGTAGTTGCATGGGGATATAACGCTTATGGACAACTTGGTAACAACACTACTACAACAGCCAAATTACCAACAAGAGTAAGACGTGTTAGTAGCATTATGGACATTGCAGCAGGTGGAAACTTCTTAATCCTATTAGATGCAGATGGAAGTGTTTGGGCAACAGGACATAGCAATTATGGACAATTAGGACAAAATAACACTACAACTAGCAGAATACCAATCAAAATGTTAAACCCAGCAGGTTCAGGAGAAATGACAGGCATTATCAAGATTGGTGCAGGTAGTAACCACACTGTATTACTTGGCGAAAATGGTAAGGTATATTCAGTAGGATATAATGGATATGGACAATTAGCAATTGGTAACACAACACAAAAGAATTTACTAGTAGAAGCCAAAGAAGTAGGTGGAGCAGTTATCACCAATGCAGCAGATATTATTGTCAAAAATCATACAACCACTATTTTAAGAAAAGACGGAAGTGTTTACACAGCAGGATATAACGGATATGGTCAAGCAGGAAATGGAACAACAGTAGCTAATAAATACTTCACCAAAATGCTTGGAGAATATGGTGAAGGAGATTTCACAAATGTTCTATTAGGTGCACAAACCAATAATACAACAGCTGTTGCCAATAATATTGGTAGTGTTTATACCGCAGGATATAATGCTTATGGACAATTAGGAGATAAAACAACCAAAAGTGCTACCTACCTTGTAGGTATTAGTCATACTTCACTAGAAGTAAAAGAACCAATTATGACAATCCAACAAATTGGTAGTCAAAAACAAATTGAATGTAAGTTAAATTTAGGATTTAACATTTTATACAACAACTTAGAAACTGAAAACTATACTTACAAAGTATTAAACAAAGATATTGCAAGTGTTGACCAAAACGGAGTAGTAACTGCTCTTAAATATGGAAGTACCAGTATCGAAATAACCAACCAAGAAACAGGAAACAAAGCAACTGTTATTCTAAATGTAGTAAGAGACGGAGATATTGCAAACCCTAAAGTAGCAAGCGGTGTAGATTACAATGTAGCACTAAAATCAGACGGAACTGTTTGGACATGGGGATATAACAACTATGGAGAACTAGGACTTGGAGACAATACAAGAAGATTAGAGCCAACCAAAGTAAATATCACAGGTGTTATAGACATTGCAGTTGGAAATCACCATACTCTATTACTAAAACAAGATGGAACAGTATGGGCAATGGGACTAAACAATTATGGACAAATTGGAAACAATACTACCACAAATGCGATGTTACCAGTTCAAGTACAAGGCTTAGAAAATATCATCAGAATTGAAGCAGGAGCAAACCATTCAATTGCCTTAAAGAGTGACGGAAGAGCTTATGGTTGGGGATATAATGCTTATGGTCAATTAGGTGATAATACAACTACTAGAAGAAGTCTACCAGTAGAAGTTAGAAGAATAAACAACCTAAAAGCCATTTCAGCAGGTAACCATTCAACAGCAGCATTAGACACAGACGGAAATGTTTGGGTATGGGGACTAAATACCTCAGGACAATTAGGACTTGGAACAAAAACAAATGTCATTTTACCAACCAAACTAACATCTGTTAGTAAAATTGCACAAGTAGAAATGGGTATCAACTATGGTATGGTAGTCACAGAAAATGGAGAAGTATATAGCTTTGGTGTTAACGATAGTGGACAACTAGGAATTGGAAATAAAACTAACCAAACAACACCAAAACAAGTATTACAACAAGATAAAACCCCATTAACCAATGTAGAATATGTAGCAGCAGGAACAAAGCATGTTTTTGCAAAAACAAAAAACGGTTTAGCTTATGGTTGGGGATTAGACACAAGTTATCAATTAGGAGATGACCAAACCACAAATAAACTAAATGCGGTGCCAATTACTTACGCAGGTGGAGCAGATGAAATCACAGAAGTATTAGAAATAGACGCAGGAAATGCACACTCTATCCTTGTAAGAGAAGATGGAACTGTTTGGACTGTTGGAAAGAACAACTATGGACAATTAGGAGATGAAACCACAGTTAACAAAAAATCTTGGGTATGCATTAGTGATATTAGAATTAAAGTCAAAGAAACTTCTATTACCATTTCTTCAGTAGGAGGAAAATACAACTTAAGTCCAGTATTAGGGGTAGGCTTTAACCTATTATATAACGATGGAGCAGATGGCGATTTTGCCTATGCAAGTAAAGACACAGCTACTGCTGACGTATCAGAAAAAGGTGTTATCACAGGTATCAAACGTGGTAAAACCAAAATCGGAATTACAGAAACCAATACAGAAAAAACGATTTATGTAGATGTTTATGTATTAGACGAAAAAGATGTTGCCTTCCCACAAATTGTCACAGGTGAAAGCACAACCATAGCTCTAAAAGCAGACGGAACTGTTTGGACTTGGGGACAAAATGATAAAGGTCAATTAGGACTTGGAGACAACAAAAATAGAATAGCACCTACAAAAGTAGAAATTGATAATGTAGTCAAAATTGCAACTAGTGGAAACCACACCTTAGCTTTAAAGAAAGACGGAACTGTTTGGGCTTGGGGACAAGGTACAGCAGGACAATTAGGTACAGGACTATTACAAAATTCAAATGTACCAGTACAAGTAAGAGACGAAACAGGTGTCAATGTTCTACAAAACATTAAAGAAATTGCTACCGCAAACCAATTGTCAATGGTAGTTACCAAAGAAGGAAAAGTATATGCTTGGGGACTTGGAACATCAGGACAAATCGGAAATGGAGCAAAAAGTAACCAAACAATGCCAACTAAAACTTTAGGACTATCTAATATCACCAAAATTGCAGGTGGAAACTTATCTTGTTATGCTATAACAGATGAAGGTGAAGCATATGCATGGGGATATAACAATAGAGGACAATTAGGTGACGGAACTAATACTGTAAGAACACAACCAGTTAAAATACCAAACTTAACAGGAATGATAGAAATTTCAGCAGCAAGTACAGATCAAGTAATTGCCCTAAAAGATGATGGAACTGTTTGGGGTTGGGGATATAAAACCCTAGGAGCATTAACAGATGTTGGTGGCTCTACTCCAAAACAAATTGCAGGAAAAACAAACAGAATGAAAGATATTGCTAGTATTTCAGCAGGATATTATGCAGGACTTGCTATTACAGATGAAGGAAAAGTCCTAGGTTGGGGAACAAATGGATTTGGCGGACTTGGAAATGGAACAACCACCAATACCGCTATACCTACAAATGTAATGGAAAATAGTACAAAAGAACTAGACCAAATCTTTGTTATTGCAATGGGCAAAAACTATAGTGTATATGCGAAAGAAGACGGAAGTGTATGGGCAACAGGTACAAATGAATTCGGACAATTAGGTAATACTTCAACAGTTACCATTCATACACCAGAAAATATCAGTCAAGACTATATCAGCACAGACAAGTTAGAATTGGTATTCCAAGAATTAAATGTAGAACAACCAATTAACGCTACTTATAACCTTGGATTTAACCTATATAACAACACCTCAGATGTAAAATTAACTTATACTTCTGAAGATGACACAATTGCAGCAGTTGGTGAAAATGGTATGGTAACTTCTAGAAATGTGGGTAAAACCTATATCACTATCCGTGCAGGAGAGTTAGCAAGAAGAATAGAGGTAAATGTATTACAACCACAAGAAATAGCAGCAATGGACGCTCAAGGTGGTTTAAGACATACTTTAGCACTCAAAACAAATGGAACTTTATGGGCATTTGGTGATAATAGTTATGGTCAATTAGGCTTAGGAACAGTAGAAAGCACAACATACCATAAACCACAAGAAGTAAAATTACCAGAAAACGTAAAAATCACTAAAATTGCAGTAGGAAATAACCACAATTTAGCATTAGACACAAATGGAAATGTATATGGCTTTGGACTAAATGCAAATGGACAACTAGGAAATAACGCAAATGCAAACAGTGGAGAATTAGTCAAAGTAGAAGGATTAACCAATATTGTTAAAATAGCAGCATACAAAAATATTAGTATGGCATTAAACAAAGACGGCGAACTATTTGTATGGGGAGAAGGATATTCAAAACAACCTGAAAAGATAGAATTTCACACAAAAATAATTGATATGACAGGAAGAATAATTTTATCAGAACAAGGTAGTGTATGGAATATGAAAAACCTAAACGAAAAAACTCCAATGTTAACCAATATAGTAGAAATTGCATCAGGTGATAGCCACCATTTAGCTTTAAAAGCAGATGGAACAGTATATGGATTTGGAGCAAACAGCTATGGACAATTAGGTCAAGGAAATACCACAAATGCAGATAAACCAGTTGCTATTGCAAATTTACCAAAAGCTGAAGCTGTAAAAGCAAACCTATATACCTCATATGTACTAACTACTACAGGGGAAGTGTATAGCTTTGGTAGAAATACAAAATCAAGTTTAGGACAAAATAGCAAAGAAACCTATCATGCAACACCTACTAAGATAGATAGTAGCAAAGTACAAAGAATTTCAGCAGGTCAAAACTTTGGTATTTATGTAGATGATGAAGGCTTTGTGTACTCTTGGGGTAACAATGACTATGGACAATTAGCACAAGAAGCAAAAGAAGTAATTACTCCTAGCGTAATTGGAACAGTTAAAGTACAAACAGACAAAGACTATATCACAATCCAAGAGGGAGAAACCAAAGGCATTAGTGCTACTTTAAACAATACGTTCAATTTAAGAAAAGATGTTATCGCAAGTGACGGATTTACTTTTGAAAGTATGAACACAGGAATTGCTACAACACAAGACATTCGAGTAACAGGTATGAAAGAAGGAATTACTCCTATCGTAATTTCACACCCAGCATCAGAACAAAAATCAGCAATTTATGTAGAAGTAGTAAGACCAAACGCAAAATCTGTTATCGACTTAAAAGCAGGAACAGACTTTAACCTAAGTTTAAAAGCAGACGGAAGTATATGGAGTTGGGGTTCAGGCTCTTATGGAAAACTAGGTGTGGGAAGCCTAGAAAACTATAACGAACCACAACAAATTCCAACTACTACAAGAACAAGACAAATTGCAGTAGGTTTAGAACATATGGTAGTCTTATCAGAAAATGCAAAAGCCTATACTGCTGGAAAGAACGGCAATGGACAATGTGGAAATGGAACTAGTGTTAATAGTAAAGAACTAGTAGAAGTGTTAAACGAAAATGGAAAACCATTAGAAAACCTTGTTATGATAGCAGCATATGGCAATACTACTTACTTATTAGACCATGATGGTATTGTATATGCTTGTGGTGCAGGATATAACAAAGTAGCAACCAAAGTGGCAAACCTTCCAAAAATGGCACAAATTAGCGGACATTATGGTATCACTATGGATAAGAAAGTGGTTGACCTAAGCACAGGAAATCCAGTAGAAAAACTACAAAACATTATTAAAATTGCACAAGGCGATAACCATACCTTATTCTTAAGCCAAGACAAAACTGTGTATAGCTTGGGAACTAACACAAATGGTCAAGGCGGAATTGGTACTAAAACCAATATCATGACACCTACACAAGTAAAAAACAATGTCGGAACAGGAATTTTAACTACTGTGGTAGATATTGCAGCAGGAAAGAATTTCAGCATGGCAGTTCTAGAAGATGGAACAGTTTATACTTGGGGATCAAATGAAAATAACAAACTAGGAACAGATCAAACAAATGACCAAATCTTACCTAGAAGAAATACTAATATCCAAAATGCAATTAAAGTTTCAGCAGGAACCAACCATGCAGCATTCGTAGCAAATGACGGTAGAGTATATGCTTGGGGTAATGGAGAAAATGGAAGCTTGGGTAATGGAGTAGATGCAAATTCTATTCTACCAGTATTAGTAGGTTCAGAAGAAGTGGTTGCAGATAACCATCATGTAACACTACATATAGACGAAGAAACCACTTTAAATGCCAATATCAAATCATTTAACCTAATCAATGATTTAAAACCAGAAGGTTTAACTTATAAGTCAAATGATACGGAAATTGTTTTAGTGGATAATAATGGAAAAGTAACAGGATTAAAAGAAGGTAAAACCTCTGTTACAGTAACACAAAACGGAACTGACCATCAAGCAATTATTCAAGTAACCGTTTTAAGAAAAAATGCAGAAGTTAACCCATTGGTTAAAACGACAAATTCAAGTAATGTAATCCTAAAATCAGACGGAACTGTTTGGACTTATGGTGCAAATGATAACGGAGAATTAGGAAATGGAAACAACACAGCTTCAGATAACTTGAATAAAGTAGTATTTAACCCAGAAGTTAAAATCAAAGAAATCGCAGTTGGAGAAAATCATACATTAGCATTAGATGAAAATGGCGAAGTATGGTCTTGGGGCTCAAATAGCTATTATCAATTAGGAACATCAGAAATAGCAAATAGTAATCGACCTATCAAACTAGAACTAGGAAGTAAAGTAGTTAAAATAGTAGCAGGCTACAATAGTTCTTATGCTATCACAGAAGATAACAATTTAATTGCTTGGGGACTAAACACAGACGGACAACTAGGACTAGGAAACAATGATAATAGGTTATTACCTACAAAAGTAAGAACTTTGAAAAATGTATTAGATGTTACAGCAGGAAAATCACATACCGTTGTAGTAACAACAGATGGAACAGTTTACACAACAGGAAATAATAGCTTTGGAAGTTTAACAGGTGATGACTATAAGAGAAATACATTCAAACCAGCAACAAACTTATCAAACATTGTATATATCTCAGCAGGTGAATATCACAATATAGCACTAAGTACCAAAAATGAAGTATATGTATGGGGATATAACGTATATGGTCAATTAGGTACAGGAAATACAAGTAATTTAAGTACACCTGTTAAGGTAGATATAGCAAATGCAAAACAAGTTTCAAGTGGAAAATCACATTCTAGTATTTTAACCAAAGATGGTAAGCTATATAGCACAGGACTAAACAGTTTAGGACAACTAGGAACTACTAGCAAAGACAACCAAGTAACATTTACTTTAGTTGATACCATTGATAATGTGTATGGAATAGATACTGGAAACACATATGATATGGCAATTAAAAATGATGGTACTGTATGGGCTTGGGGTGACTATTATCACGGTACAACAGCTATTAGAACAAAATCCAATAGTAGAGTACCTACACAAATAGGTATCCAAAACTTCTACCTTGTAGAAAATGACATTGCAGTAAATAAAGACACTAGCAAGCAATTACAAGTAAATCCACAATTTGAATTTAATGTGTTTGAAAATAATACATTAGAAAACAATTTCAGCTATACTTCATTAAATGAAGAGGTAGCAACTGTGGACGAAAATGGAAATGTAACAGGTAAAAAAGTAGGAACTACTTGGGTAAAAGTCACAGAAAATACTAGCAAAGCAGAACAAATTGCTATCATTCGAGTAGTAGAACCAGGAAACAAAGTCGCACCAAAAGTAGCAGGAGGAAGTGATTATGCAGTCGTATTAAAAGCAGATGGTAGTGTATGGAGTTTCGGATATAACTCAAATGGTCAGCTTGGAGATTCTAGCTTCGTAGCTTCTAAAGTACCAAAAGAAATCAATATCTTAAAATCTTATACAGACATCACAGCAGGGGATAACTTTACTTTAATTCTAAAAAATGATGGAACTGTATGGGGTGTAGGAGATAACCAATATGGTCAATTAGGTTTAGGAGATAGAGCATCACGTCAAACACCAACTGTTATTCCAAACCTAGAAAATGTAGTTAAAATTGCAGCAGGAAGCAAACACAGTATAGCTTTAACCAAATATGGAGAAGTCTATACTTGGGGTGCTAATACCAATGGTAAATTAGGAACTGGAGATACACAAACAAAAGATGTTCCAGTTAAAATAGAAATTCCAGGAGCTAATATTATAGATGTAGCAGCAGGAGAAGGATATATTGTTTTAGTAGACAGTAATGGAAGCATCTATGTTAGCGGAAAATTAGGAAATATAGATAGTAAAGTTCCAGTTGCAGTAGGTGCTATTACAAATGCTACCAAAGTAGCTGCAGGTAAAGACTTAATCGTACTTACCAAACAAGGAGATGTGGTTCAAGTTGGGGAACAAACCACAAACCTTTATGATAAGAAAGATGCAGTAGATATTGCAGCAAAAGGAACCAACTATTTAGTATTGAATAATAGCGGAAAACTATTTGATGGAAACACCAGTAGTAATGGTGAAATTGGGGATGTCCTAACAATTGGAAGTGGTATGAATAATACCTACTATATCGCTAATAGCGGTTTAGTTTATGCAGTAGGACCAAACCAATATGGTTCACTAGGAAATGATACAACTGATTCTTCAGATGTATATACCCTAGTAGGTAAACGTAGCTTTACCGTATCACCAAACAATGTCTTAATGAGCACAAATGACAGCAAAGATTTAAGTTTAACCTCAGAAAGATATAATGTGTTAAAACAAGATAATAGAACCATTGATGATTTTGATTGGGTTTCTAATGATACAGATATTGTTACAGTAGAAGGACCAGCTAAGATAAAAGCAGCAGCAGAAGGTGAAACTACAATTACAGTTACCCAAAAAGATACAGGAGCAAAAGTAGAAATTGTAGTAGTTGTAGAACCACTAGAAGCACAAAGATTAGAAAAATTAGCGGTAAATGAAGTAGATGCACAAGTATCAGGAAGTATGAAATATGAAGTAACAATTGAAAGTAATGAAGATACTGGAAGCCTAGTCATTAGCACAAAAGACAAAACAGATAAAATCAGTATTGATGGTGGAACGACTTGGTTTGAAAATGGAAGTCTAACACAGGTGGTTAGCTTACCAACACCAGTAACACAAATTCCAATCAAAGTACAAACCACAAATGGAACTGTATTTGATTATACATTAGATGTTATCAAACAATCTACCATAACGGCATTAGAAAGTCTAACCGTTAATGGCACAGAAGCCACAGCAGTAGGTGGAACAAACTACTCTATTGTAGTAGAAGATATAGACTTAGCTACAGTAAAAGCAGTTACTACACACGAAAAGGCAAAAGTAGGAATTGATAGTAATGAAGTAGCGATACATGAAGTAACTCAAGATTTATCATTAGTAGATACTTTAATCAGAACTGTACCAATTAAAGTGGTTGCAGAAAGCGGAAAAGAAGTCAACTATGTATTAACAATTTACAAAAAATCAGCAGTAACAGAACTAGAAAGTGTAACAGTTGATGGAAAAGAAGCAACTAAGAATAATCACTTAAATTACAGTATGGTAGTTGAAAAAGAAACTACAAGTGTAGACATTAAAGCAATAGCAATATATGATTTAGCAAATGTTAATATCAATAACTTAGGGGCAGAAGTAAAACAAACCACAAGAACAATTACTTTAACAGGAGATGTTACAACTGTTAAAATAAAAGTTGGAGTTGGTGAAGAAGAAAAAGAATATACTTTAACCATTACAAAAAAGATAGACGGATCAGATTTAGCAGACCTATTTGTTAATGGTGAAAAAGCTACTAAGATTAGTGATAATCAATATGAAGCAGTTGTTGCAAGTAATAGTCAAACAGCAGAAGTATTGGCAATTGCAGCAGTAAATACAAGTAATGTTCAAATTGGAAGCAACGCACAAGAAGTAGGAAAATCACAAGTCACAGTTGCTACCTTAGAAAATGCTAATATTTACACAATTACCATTACAGACGCAGAAGATGTAAGCAAAACAGCAACTTATACTTTAACGATTAAGAAACCATCAACAGATAATAGCTTAAAATATATCCGTATTTCTAATAATGAAATATCTATAGATGCAACAAGAGAAAACGGAACCGATATTTATAGAGCAAAAATCAATGAGAAATATGAGAACTTAACGATTACAGCTGTTGCAAATTATGAGTTAGCAGAAGTTGCTATTGAAGCTAACAGCTATCAAGTAAAACAAGACACTTTAGCTTATACATTTAATACAGAAAATGCAACCTTGCAAATTAAGGTAAAACCACAAGATGGACAGGAAAAAACTTATACTTTAATTTTAGAAAAACAATCAAGCGATGTTACCTTAGAATATGTAAAAGTCAATGGGGCAGATGCTGTTAAATCAGAGGAAAAAGCAGATACTTATGAAATTACATTAACACAAAAAGCAGAAAATGTAAGTGTTGAAGCAAAAACTACTGACAAAGCAGCAGAAGTAGCATTAAACAATATTGTTTATGAGCTACAAACAATTACAAAACAAATTGCAATGGATGCAAAAGAAATTACAGTTAAAATCAATGTAAAAGCAGAAGATGGTACAACGAAGACATATGACTTAATCATTCACAGTGTACCAGATAATACAAAATTAACAGAAGTTTCAGTTAATGGAGTGAAGGCAACTCTACAACCATATTCTAATAAATATGTAGTAAGAGTACCAAGTAACTTAAGCACTTATGCAGTTACAGCAAAAGCAGAGGACAGCTTAGCAACAGTTAAGATAGACAACTTTGACGCTATTTTAGCACAAAGTACACAAAATATTGCAAAAGCTGACCCAGCACCTACAAAAGTGGCAATTGAAGTTACTGCACAGGACAAAGAAAGCAAAGAAACCTATGAGTTAGAAATCTACCCAAGAGCACAAGACACAGTTTTAGCTTACTTAAAAGTAGATGAAAGCTTAGTAGAACTATCTCAAGATGGACAATACCATGTTAAAGTAGCAGGCTCTACACAAAATGTTACAATTGAAGCAAAAACTGGAGATGAGAATGCTACTGTGGGAGTAGATGCAGCAGGAACAGCCAATATTGTAACAGCAGTAGGAACTTTAACAGGAGATGTTACTGTATTTGATATTATTGTTACCGCAGAAGATGGAAACACAAAAACTTATAAGCTAAATGTAGAAAAACTATCTAGTGATACCAGCTTAGTAGGAATTTATGTGGACGGAATTGAGGTAACCCCTGTGGATGGAAAATATGTAGCAAAAATTGGAAACAATAGTACAGCTATTGTAAAAGCAATTGCTACTAACCCAGAAGCAAAGGTATCTGTAGACGGAAACACAGATGCATTAAAGGAAAATCAAAATACAATAGATGTTAATGAAGAAGAAAAAACAATAGAAATTACAGTAACTGCAGAAGATGGTACAAAGAAAATTTATCCACTTACTTTACAAAGAAATTCTACAGATAATACATTGTTATCTATTTCCGGAAAAGATGTATCACAAGATAATGTGGTTCAAACTTCTGAAAATACTTACCAAATGATAGTATCTAATGAATTAACAAACTTAGAACTAACAGCTGTAACTTCAAGTAAAGTAGCAGAAGTAAAAATTGAAAATAACAATTATGAAGTAAATACACAAACAAAAGAAGTTGCTTTACCAAATGATACCAATACAGTTGTTATCACAGTAAAAGCAGAAAGTGGAGAAGAAAAAACTTACACACTAACCATTATTAAGAAATATATTCTAACTTTAGATCAGATTACAGTAGATGGCATAGTAGCTGAAAAGCAAGAAGATGGAACCTATATTGCATGGGTAGACCCTACGAATACACAAAGCCAAGTAGTTGTAACACCAACTTCAAGTAAGGTACAGGTAAAAGTGGGAGAAACCATAGAGAATATTGGAACTACAACTTACACAGTTACTACAACAGAAGATGAAACAATTAGCAAAATAATTGTAAAATCACCAATTGAAGAAGATCAAGTAGAATATACTTTGAAGATTATGAAAAAATCTCAAGATACCACACTTGAATATGTCAAAGTGGACAATCAAGTAGGAACAGAAGAAGAGGATGGAAGTTATACAGTTAAAGTGCCAGTACAAGACGATAGTTACAAAATGGAAGTAAAAGCTTCTAACCAATATGCTCAAGTTAAAATTGAGGATAACGCATTTGCATTGGGAACAGATAGTTATACTTTAGATTTAACAGGAGTAAATGGTAAAACCGTAACAGTTACAGTAAAGGCACAAGACGGAACAGAGAAAGTATATACAGTAAATGTACAAAAAGTATCTAGTGATAATACACTTCAAACCGTTAAAGTAAACAATGTAGAAATTACAGAACAAGACGGAATTTATAGGGCATTTATCAAAGAAGATGTCACAAATGCTAACTTGTATGTAGAAACTACTCATAGTGGAGCTACTATCAAGTTAGGAGAAGATGACGAAAAAGTACATACTGTTACAAAAGATATTACAATGGATCAATCAGAAAAGACAATTGCAATGAAGGTAACAGCAGAAGACGGAAGTGTAAAACAATATACTATTATCATTGCAAAAGAATCTTCAGATATTGAAATCCAAAGTGTTAAAGTGGATAACAAAGGTGCTATTGTGGTAGATGAAGAAACTTACTATATTACAGCAACACCAGGAGCAACAGAAGCTCAAGTTGAAGTAATTGCAGCAAATCAATATGCTTTTGTACAAATTAACGGAAGTGAAAAACAAGTTGGTCAAAATACTGTTACAGTACCTTTACCAGCAAGTACAAAAGTAGTAGCTGTACCAATTGTCATTACAGCACAAAACGGAAAAAATAGTAAAACATATACTTTAAATATTGAGCAAGTATCCAATAATACGAATATCACCAAAGTAACTGTCAATGGAAAAGTAGTTGCAAACTATGATGAAGAAACAAAAACTTATACTCATATTGTGGACTATTCAGTAGACGAAGCAGTAGTTACTGCTGAAACAGAAAATGCGGAAGCAACAGTTAGAATAGAAGCAGGAGCATTTAGTAAACAAATAGCAACAGAAACTGTATCAACAGCAGGAGAAATCAATGATATTACGATTACAGTAGTTGCAGAAGATGGAACAACAGAAAACAGAAAATTAGTCATCAAGAAATTATCACAAGATGCGTCTATCTTAAAACTATTTGTCAATGAAGTAGATATTGTTGCAAATGCTGATGGAACTTATACAGCAGAGGTACTAGAAAGTTTATCAAAAGCAAATGTAAGAGTTAAAACCACAAATAAGGATGCTCAAATCTGGTTAGATGGAGAAGCCTTAGAAAATAAGGGAGAAGGAACAAAAGAATACAGTATAGCAGGTACTAGAAAGATAACTGTTCCAATTAAAATCATAGCAGAAGATGGTGTTACAACAAATGAAACTACTTTAACTATCAACATTGTTTCAGACAACAAGAACTTAGAATATGTTAAAGTAAATGGGGCAGTTGTAACAGAGTATGATGAAGAAACAAATACCTATAAGGCATTTATACCAGCAACTAGTACATCAGCTGCTATTGAAGCAAAAGCAATTAGCCCTTATGCAACCTTAAACATTGACGGAAATACAGGAGCACAAGTAATTACTTATACAGCTACAACAGAGGAAGATATTACTTATGTTTATGTAGATGTCATTGCAGAAGATGATAGTGTTAAAACCTATACAATTGCAATGCAAAAACAGTCAACAGATAATACCTTAAAAGATTTATACAAAGATGGTACACAAGTAGAACCAGAAGAAGATGAAAACTATATGATTAATGTACCAGAAGAAACAACAGAGGTAAGCCTAAAAGCAATTGCAAATAACGAATTTGCCACAGTAGCAATTGGTAACGAAACAGCAGAAGTAAAAGAAACCACTAAGACAGTTACCTTAGGTGCAGGCAAAACAACAGTTGTTAATATTACTGTAACAGCACAAGATCAATCACAAAGAGTTTATACAGTAACAATTAACAAAGTATCTGCGAATAATCATGTAGAGTATGTCAAAGTAAATTCAAATATAGTCACAGACTATGATAGTGAAACTAAGACTTATGAAGCATTTATTCCAGTAGGTAGTACAAGTGCTGCTCTAGAAATTCAAACCGAAAATGCTTATGCAACAGTTGAAGTGCTAGATACAAGTGCAGTACACAATATAAAAGTTACACAAACAATAGAAGAGGAAGAAACTTTAATACCAGTAATTGTCACAAGTGAAACTGGGGTGGACGAAACTTACTACATCAAGTTAACCAGAATTTCAACAGACAATACGATAAAAGAAATCTATGTGAATGGAACTTTAATTACAAAAGATGAAGATGGAAACTATATCGCAGAAGTCGCAGAAAATAGCAAAGATGCTCTTGTCAAAGTAGTAGCAAACAATAAATACGCAAATGTCCAAATAGCTAATGGGGAAGCTAAAGTGGAAGTGAGCGAGGAAACTGTAACGTTATCTACTGATAAGATTACCAATGTAGCGATTACTGTTACTTCACAAAGTGGAGCGGTTGCAAATGAAACATTAGTGATTAAGAAAGTATCTGATGATACAGGAATTAATACAGTATTAGTCAATAACATTGAATGTAAAAACTATGATGAGCAGACTAAGACTTATACCGCCTATATTGGAGCAGATATAGAAGAATCTGAAGTAGCCGTTATGGCAAATAGCCAAGGTGCTCAAGTTACAATTGAAGATGTGACAGGAACAGGAAATGCAAGTAAAACAGTTGCAACTACAGCACAAACTACTAAGTTAGCAGTTACTATTACATCTGAAACAGGTAAAACTGCAAAATATACGATCAACATTGTAAAAGAATCTGCAGATGCGACAGTAGAGCTAGTGAAAGTAAATGACAAAGAAGTACAAGCACCTTATGATGTAACCATTAAGAAATTAGATACAAAAGCAAAAATCTATGTAAAAGCAACAAATGGAAATGCTACTGTAAAAATAGGGGATGAAGTAGCAGAAAAAGGAAGCAGCGAGGTAACTCTAACTATTCCACTAGAGCAAGATGTGATTGTTGTACCAGTTGTTGTAACTGCTCAAAATGGTATTGCAAAAGAAACCTATAACATTACTTTAAGAAGAGTTAGCAATAATACAGGAATTAAACAAATACTAGTCAATGGGGAAGACGTGGATTTAACAACATTTGAACACATCGTGAAAAATGTAAATGAATCAAGTATTGTGATTATTCCAGAGGATGAAAATGCAACCATTAAGTTAGATAGTACAGTTTCTAGTACAAATGATAACACTTGGAAAGTGGCTACTTCTACAACTACTATTAGGGGAATTACAGTAATAGCACCAGATGGAACTGAAAAAGAATACACACTTACTTTAATGAAAAAGGTAACAATTTCAGGAACTATCACAGACGAGAACATTATGGATAAACATATTGCAAAAGTCTTTGTTTACCAAACAGATGACACAAGAAAAGAAAGTACCAAAACAGATTTGAACGGTATTGAACTAGATGAAACAAATGGAACAGTTCAAACTGATATTAGGGAAATTATTGCAGAGGTAGAAACAGAGCCAGATGGAAGTTATGAAATTGTGTTAGAACCAGGAGAGTATGATGTGGTATTCGTAAAACCAGGATATTTAACACATAGAATTACTCATATTGATATTTCTAAAGGAAAAGGTGCACAGTTAGACAAAGTAGCAATGCTTGCTGGTGATATTGTTGAAACAGGAGAAATTGAATTAGACGACTTAGTAAGTATCAACGAACAATATGGTTTAACAGTAAGCTATGCAGATGGTGTAAATGACACAAATGTAAAATATGACTTTAATGGTGATGGTATCGTAGATAGCAAAGATAGAAATATCTTAAAGAAAAACTACGGTAAAAAAGCAAAAACAGTAAAATGGGTTGATCCAGACGAAGTAGCAAAACAAGAAGCGGCAAAAGCAGCAAGAAAAGCTACAGCAAATGTAAGCAGTGAGACTAGGGGAACTTCTGCTTATGAAGGACAATTCGTATTACCACTAAATAGCAAATATACCATTACATCAAACTATGGGGACAGATTTGGACCTATTACACAAGATAATGAAAAACACACAGGAATTGATATTGCAGGAGAACATCATGCAGAAGTATTAAGTGTTACTAATGGGGAAGTAACATGGGCAGGTGTACAAAATGGATATGGTAACTGTATTGAAGTGAAACATGTTGTTAATGGGGAAACAATATACAGCTTCTATGCACACTTATCAGAAATCAAAGTACAAGTCGGAGATAAAGTAGTACAAGGCCAAGTAATTGCTTTAGAAGGTGGAGATCCAAACACTGACCCTAATCCGGGGGACAGCACAGGACACCACTTACACTTCGAGATAAGAACCAACTCTGGTTATGGAAACGATGTAGACCCAAGCAAGTATGTCAGTTTTGGGGACGTTCTTCAAAACTGACAAAAGTGTCAGTTAAACCTACGTCCCTAAAAGTGACAAAAGTGTCAGTTTTAGGGACACACATATAAAAGGCGAGCGACGGCTCGTCTTTTTGCTGGAAAGAATATATAAAAAGTTAGCTCTCCTCCAATTGGAAGAGAGCTAACTTAGCTATGTGTAGCCAAGGAATAATTTGCTGTTTAGGGCATAAGGAATGTACATACAAGGGATGTTACCAAAACTGCTATAGACCATTTGAAATGTTCCCAAAGGTTGATTTCCTCTTCTCTCCTCTCGCGTATATAGGATATAGCAGAGAAGAGAAACACCGTGCCCGATAAGCCAAGGGCATAGATCAGCCGGTCCAACGTGAAGTAAATAGTCATAAAATCATTCCTTTCAAAATATGTATTACTGTAAAGTAATGCTATTTATTATTATAACACAAAATTCGCTATAAGTCTATATATTGGATTGTTTGCGTATTTAGTGAAATGCGAGGAGTAAATAATTGGAAATTTTCTATGAATATTTTGTAGAACTCTTGCATAAAATATAAGTGTATGCTATAATAAATATAGCTTAAGCAAATAGCAAAATAGTAAAGTCAAAAAATCCCTCGTAGGTGCTACTACGAGGGGTGTTGCTATTTATGTAGATGTTCAATTAATTCTAATACTAGAACAATTAAATCAACTACAATAGCCATTATCTTTAGTAGAATTTTTAGTAAAGTCATTGTGTTGCCTCCTTTCTTCAAGATTTCCTCGTGAGAAAGGATAATAATAGTATAATGTAAATTTACTACGAAGACAATATTTATTTATGAAAAAAGAAATTTTGCCAAAATTGCTTTTACATGAATATTTTGTAGAACTCTTGCATAAAATATTAGTATATGCTATAATAATTATAGCTTAAGCAAAAGTATGGTTTTAATAGCATGAACAATAAAAACCCCCGCAGGTGCAACTACGGGGGGCTTGCTATTTATGTAAGTTTTTTATAATCTCTATAACTAGAAGAATTATATCAATTACAATAGCAATTATCTTAAGTATGGTTTCAAAAAAACATTATGCTTACCTCCTTTCTCCAAGATTTCCTTGAAAAAGGATAATAACATTATAACGCAGACTTACTATAAAGACAATGTTAATCAATAAAATAAAAGAAAATTTGTTTTGAAAAGAATAGTATATTTTTTAATAAAAACAGTTGGAAAGATTTACAAGGAATGTAGAGATTGAATTTGACATATATTAAAATAGATGCTATAATGACATCAAGACGTCGATAGTAGTTCTAAAATAAAAAGGCGTAAAAAAGAAGACTAGGTAGCGGGTCAATGCATACCTAGTCTTTTCCTTTGTGTTATTCACCTAAGTGTTTTACAATTAAGTAAATCAAATAAAGTTTTAACACTTTTAGTAGTTCTTTCATAAAAAGAGCAACCCTCCTTTCTCTAAGTATTCCTTATCAAAAGGATAATAATAGTATAACGTAAACTTACTGTAAAGACAATATTGATCAATAAAATGAAAGAAAATTTGTTTTGGATTGTTGGATAAAAAATAAAAAGATGAGTATGTGACATAAAACTAATCAATTAGTTGAATAAAATCCTATCCTTTGGTAAAATTAGTAAAAACTAGAAGGAGAAAAGAGAAATGCTTGCATTGGTTACAGGTGCCTCATCAGGAATAGGAAAGGATATTGCTAGAGAACTAGCAAAAAGAAACTATGATATTATTGCAGTTGCTAGAAATGAGGAAGGATTAAAAGAAGTAAAGATAGAATTAGAAGAAAAATATCATGTAAAAGTAGATATAAGAAGCATGGATCTAATTGATAGAGATGGTTGTAGAAAGCTATATGAAGATATACAAAAACAATATGGAACAGTAGAAATATTAGTAAATAATGCTGGATTTGGAACTTGTGGAGAATTTACAAAAACGGACCTAGATAAAGAATTGGGAATGATAGACACCAATATTGCAGCACTTCATATATTAACAAAGCTATTTTTAAGAGATATGGTCAAAGAGAATAAAGGACATATTTTAAATGTGGCATCTATTGCAGGATTTATGCCAGGACCACTTATGGCAACATATTATTCGACAAAAGCTTATGTAGTAAGGTTAACACAAAGCATTAGACAAGAACTATTTATGAAAAAGTCAAAAGTAAAAATAAGTTGTTTGTGCCCAGGACCAGTTAAAACTAACTTTAATAAAGTAGCAGATGTAAAGTTTAATTTGTTAGAAGCGGATAGTCAAAAAGTTGCGAAATGTGCTGTAAATCGTATGTTTAGAAACAGAATTCTAATATTTCCAGGAGTTTTTGTGTGGATAGGAAGGCTACTTGCCAAAATATCTCCAGATCAAATTAGTGCATTTTTCTGCTATTTTGCACAAAAAAGAAAAATACAATAAAAGGACGGGTATTAACTCGTCTTTTTTGTTTAAAAATTTAAAATAATTGTAACAAATTGCTCAGTAAATTGTTATATTTACAAAGGAGTAAAATAATTTATGGATGTAGAACAAATCTATCAGGAACAATTTGATATAGTATATCGATATTTAATTTGTTTAACACATAATAAAGAGATGGCAGAAGATTTAGCACAAGAAACTTTCTATAAAGCAATTATCCATATTGACAATTTTGATAGAAGAGTGAAAAGTTCGACATGGCTTTGTGAAATAGCAAAGAACTTATGGTTAAATGAATTAAAGAAACAAATCAATATATGGAAGAACATTTACAAAGTTGTATAGAATGTGAGAAAGTTTATACATCTATGAAGGAAGAGATGAAATTAGAAACATTAGAGGTAGATTAGAGGAGCTAAGACAAATACAAAACGACGAAAACAAGGAATACAGTTATGAATTTGAAAATATTGATGATGAAATCTCCGAAGAGCCAAATAGAGAAGAATATGAGTTGATTGGAAAAAAATTTTGAATTCACTATTAAAATTATAAAATGTGCTTTTGAATATTATTCAACATTTACTCCTTTGTTTTTGCAAGTTGTCTTGACTTCTGCTAAAATGTAGTATAATATAAAATAAAAGAAGGAGGGATTATTATGAATAGACTAAGTAAGATCCTCATTGCAATTATAGTAATACTAGTTATAGCTTTAGTCATAATCTCAAGTGAATATGTCAAAATGAGAAAATCAGCTATAAAGAATTTAAATCTATATTTTGAGGCAGAAGCTAGATATGTTGAATTGAAGAATGGGGAAGAAAATTTAAAATGAATTTCAAGAGCATGGATATACTTAAAAGGTATGGCATGCTCTTGCTCTATAATGAATTTTCACTGCAATTTTTTATATTTATATGTTAAATTTGTGTGTGGTGATATTAAGGCTAATAATAAGAACAGAGCAACACTTAAAAAGTATTGCTCTGCAACATAGGAATTTCAATTTGAGTAGTTACTTCAATTCGGGTGGCTTAGCAAAATGCTATTACCACAGCTTACATCCTACCATTATTCCATAAAGAGAAGAGGATTTGATCACGAAGTATTGGACGGCTAAGTTGCTAACATGACTTTTAAAACTGAAAAGTACTCCACCGTTTACAGCTACATCGTAAGCATTTACTTCTTTGACCACTATTGCGTTGGCTCCATCAGTCAATATGAATTTCACGGTTGACTGCCCATATTCAGAGGTAGCAACAAAATAGCCATTAGTGGTATTGACAAGCGTATGTGGATTTTTAATGCTCATTACGCCAGTCTTACTTCCACCAGCTTCAATCCAACGAGACACCAGATTGCCGTCACTAGCTTTGGAGGTTTGCTCCTTTGATTGATACACGACTCCATCTTCGCTTTGATACAGAATAACTGCATCTTCAGGGAAGTCGTAATTCATATAATCAATCTCTTTAGCGACAGAATCATTCGGAACTTCCATCGCTATGCTGATGGGAGTGATGCACATAACCATGCAAAGGGTAAGAACAAAGGAAATAAAACGCTTCATACAGTACCTCACTTTCGATGATAAGAAATTCCTATGCCTTTTATTACATTTACAAATCAGGAAAAAAATTCTACTAATTTGTAAATGTAACCTAATGTACTAGAATACATAAATTATACAATACTAAGATCGAATTGATTTGTCAATACTTTTTTAAAATTTGTACAAAAATGCTATTTATATTAAAATTTAAAATTAAAGATGCAACAAAAATAATAAAAGGATTAAAGGCAAATTAAAAGGAATGAGTCCTGTAAACTACAGAATTCATTCCCTAAGAGTAGCCTAATATAAACTTAATCAAAAAGCGTCTAACTTTTGGGGTGCACTTCAATTTTAGACCCCCTCTTTTAATTTGTTTGTTTGGTTAACTTAGATCCACTTCATTATACATAAGTTATCTGTAATTGACCTTATTCGAACGACTAACTTAGTTTCTTCTTTTTCCAAACAAAGATAGAATTCGTAAAAAAATGTTAATAAAATCTAAGTATAGCTCCATTGCACCATACACATATAGTTTCTCAGATTCACAAAAGCCTTCTTCACCCATTCTTTTAATTTTATTCATATCATAAACTGTTAATCCAAAGAAGATAGCTAAAATTGCCCAATCTAAGGCAATATTTAACATAGGGCTTCTAAGGAAAAGATTGATAAGTGTCAAAACAACTCCAATCACAAGCGCAACTGTTAAAATTGTTCCCCAGTTTGAAATATCCTTTTTAGTCTTATATCCTAGATAAGCTAAAACTCCAAACAATGCTGCGGTACCAAAGAAAGCATAAACAATAGAGCTTAATTCAAATGCTGCAAAAATAACGGATAGAGTAAAGCCATTTAAAAAGGCATAGGCAAAAAATAGTATTGTAACTGCTGTTGGAGATAGTTTTCTGAACATAAGAGAGAAAACTAGAACCACAATAACTTCTGCAATTGCTAAATAGAAAAAGCCATTGCTTAAAATGAGAGGAATATATAAACCTGAATAATAAGCAAAAGCAGCTGTAATACCACTTGCTAATAATCCTAAAAACATTCTAAAAAATGTATTAGAAAGAACACCATTCATATCTAGTGTTTGGATAGGGTCAGTATTAACTTCATTATTAGCTTCATAATAATCCATCATAAAAATCACCACCTTTAGTATATATCATAGCATATTAAATTGAATATATGCAATACAGAAGAAGAAATTAAATACAAAAACAGGTTGACATAATACTAAAAATACAGTATAATATAACTGTTGTTTGTCAAAAGAGAATAAAAATTGCAAATAAACAAATACTAAATGTTAAAAACATTAAGTATTTGTAAAAATTTGCATAATTATACTGTAAGGAGCTTTTTAATGCTACGCAATAAAAATTCCAACAGTATAAAAAAAATTACAAGGGATAAAATAAAAGCGCAAATTAACAAAATCTAAAAGCAAAGCTTTAAGATTTTGTAATATTTGCATAACTATCTTCTACAGAAATTACATGCTAACGCAAGTAATTTCCTAGAATATAGAAAAAAATACACAAAACTTAAGAAAAGAATATTTATAAGAAAATTTTAAGGGATGTGCAAACATGAAAAAGATAAGAAGAAAACTTCTTACAATTTTATTCTTTGTCATTTTTATTTTGATGGAAAGTATTTCTTTAGCAGCATTTCAAAGTGCAAAAGTAGAAGAATTAGACAGAGATGAAAGAATACAAGAAATGTTAGTTCAAACAGTAGAATTATCACAAGAAGAACAAGAAACTTTAGATTTAGTAAATGAGTATAGAAAACAAAATGGGTTAGAAGCATTAAAACCACTTGCTAGATTACAACAAACAGCAAGGCTAAAAGCAAAAGACTTGGTAGAAAATGAATATTTTTCACATCATTCAAAACAATTAGGAACTCCATTTGAAATGTTAAAGGCAAATGAAGTTGATTATGATATAGCAGGAGAAAACTTAGCAGGAAATATGACATCAAAAAAGGCAGTGGAATCTTGGATAAGTTCTAAAACACATAGGGAGAATATTCTAGAAGAAAAATTTAATTATACAGGAGTAAGTGTGATAGAGAGTCCAATTTATGGAAAAGTATTTGTTCAATTATTTATTGGAATAGAAGAATAGAGGTACCGAAACAGAATAGGTACCTCTTATATTTTTAAAAAAATAAATGGCATATCCTATTAGGAATTACAATAATGTATGTTATGAGGGATAATAGAATTTTTAAGAAAGACTAAGAGGCAAAAGATAAAACAAAAATGATTTTCAGATAAAACTCTTGTAGTTCTACGAAGTACGTGATATAATTATGCTCCAAAACCTTAAGGTTTTGAATTATGATTATATCACAAGGAGAAAACAAGATGAAAAATTTACTCAGAGCAATTGCCCTTGTGAGCACAGGAGTTATTATGGCTTTTGGCTCATTGATTCTTTTTTATTGGTATGTGGACCAATGGGAGAGAGACCATCAGTGCTGAGTACGCCAAAAGAATCCAAAACAGGCATCTTTTTAGATGCCTGCATTTTTTAAAATTAGAGATTAGGTTATGGTATCCCAGTTGTGCACACTGGCATGGTGCTAGTTCGTCTCTCTGGATTGATACTGATTGTGGCTTTCGCCGCGACCTCGATGAGGTATTCTCCTTTTACAGTAGTGGTGACTAGACTGACTTCGGCTGCTGTGGTTGTGGAGTAGCGATAGTTAAGTCAGCTGTTCGAGCGTAGTGAGTTGCAGATGACTTATGCGGCGAAGTGGAGTGTAGTGTAAGGCACCAGACTTTAATATAGAATATCAGAGGGAAAAACTTTAAGGAGTTTTTCGAGTAGAACTATATTATTAAAGAAACATAATTCCTTCCTAGAGTAGGTAAAAATGAAAGAAAAATACATTGTAAGTAGTAAAATAAAAGCAATGTATTTTATTTTGATTCAAATTCTATAAGATATATTTTTGTTTCATTCATACAAAAGGGATGAAACTTTAAATTAGCATAAATAATATGTGGGAAAAATAAAAGATAAAAATAGACAAAAGAAGCACCAATTTGACATGATGTTTTTAAGCGAAAACATAGCCATATCAAGGAGGTACTTCTTTATGATTAATAGAATAATACAAACTATCGTAGAAAACAAGGATTTTTTAGAAAAAAGTTTAGAAAATAGTATAAATGCTAATGAAATAAGCATGTTTAGCAGAGATTTAAGAAAAGTATTTGATGAAGCAGGAAGAAAAACACTTGTGGGAATCCTAGAAATGATAGATACTATCCTTTTTGAAGATACAAGAAGAAAGATTGAATATGAAACAAAAGATTTAAGAAAAAGAACTTTAATGACAGATTATGGGAATATAGAATATCGTAGAAGGTACTACAGAAATAGACAAAACAAGGAATATGTCTATCTTGCAGATGAAAAAATGGGAATAGAAAAGAATGAAAGAATAGCTAAAGATGTGCAAAGTAAGATAATAGAATTTGCACATGATATATCATATTCCAAAACAGGAAAACAAGTTGTGGGAAATGAAATGATATCTCCCACAACAGTAATGTATAAAGTAAGATAAGGAGAACTAAAAGTAGAAACTCCAAATGAAAAGAAACAAGTTAAAAGACTGTATATAGAAGCAGACGAAGACCATGTATCTGAAAGAAATAATAAAGTAGGAATGCCAAAGCTAATCTATGTGCATGAAGGAAATTATCGTAAAGGCAATAGAAACATTTTAAAGAATGTACATTACATAGGTTGTTTAGGAAAGAATAGTGAAGAATTGTGGTTAGAAGTAGCAGAGTATATAGATAAAAAGTATGATATGAAAAATGTAGAAAAAGTATATATAAGTGGAGATGGAGCATTATGGATAAAAGAAGGATTAAATTGGATAGAAAAATCAGAATTTGTATTAGATAGATTTCACTTGTTAAAGTATATAAATCAAGCAACAGTGGAGTTCCCACAATATAAAAGTAAGTTGTGGTACAACATTAATACATATGATCCAATTAGTGTAGAAAATATCTTTAAAGAAATAATAGAGAAAACTACTGATGAGAAACGAAAAGAAAAAGTAATAGATAGTTACAAATATGTAATGAAGCAATGGAAGGGAATTGAAATTTACGAAACAGATGGAGAGTATTTGAATGGTTGTAGTGCTGAGGGACATATTAGTCATGTATACGCAGATAGAATGAGTTCAAGACCAAGAACATGGTGTGATGATGGAATAGACAAAATGAGTAGACTAAGGACTTTTGTAAGCAATGGTGGAAAAATATATGAAGAATTAATTAAAAATAAAAAAGCTAATACAAAATTAAAGAAATATGATAAAATAATAAAAAGACATATCAATGAAAATGTTGAAGAGACAACTCACTATTCATTTGCCATTGCAGATGAAAGTGTAAATGGAGATTTAAGAAAAGCATTTAATAAAATAATGTATGGTTAATATCAAAAGTGGTGTTCCCACAAAAAGTTTATGCAATC
>JAAWKD010000042.1 GCA_022797215.1 Clostridia bacterium | reverse complement strand
TATACAAAAAAGAGAAAATTCTCATTGATATTTCTGAATTTTCTCCTTTACACACTAAATTCCTATTACCCAGAATTTACTTTTTTAAGTAACCTTTTTGTTTGTTCTGTATTGACCTTATTTTTTATGCATGGTATAATTTCACTGTTAGAGATTTAGAGGATCCCAAAGAATGTGTTTCTCTCTTTTCTAACTTAATTAGAAGATATTTCATAAAGTTGTAAATGCTTTTATCAGTTTAATAAAGGAGTTTATCTAATGGAAAATTGGTTAAATCGTACAGAATATTTAATAGGTAAAAAACCTGTAGAAAAATTAAACACTGCTCATGTGGCAGTGTTTGGCCTAGGTGGCGTTGGTTCTTATACTATTGAAGCTCTCGCTCGTAGTGGTATTGGTCACCTTACCTTAGTAGATAAAGATGTTGTGGATGTCACTAACATCAATCGTCAATTAATTGCTGATACTACAACTATTGGCAAACCCAAAGTAGATATTGCCAAAGAAAGACTATTAAAAATTAATCCTAATTTGAAAGTTACTACTTATCAAACTTTTTATGATGCTACTAAAGTTAATGATTTCTTTTCCTCCTCTTATGATTATATTGTAGATGCTATTGATAGTGTTAGTTCTAAAATTTCTTTAGTAGAACAAGCTTTCTTGCATCATATCCCTATTATTTCTTGTATGGGAACAGGAAATAAACTAGACCCCACTATGTTTGAAGTTAGTGATATTTCAAAAACCTCTGTATGTCCTCTTGCTAAAGTAATGAGAAAAGAATTGAAAAAGCGTAATATTCCACATTTAAAAGTAGTATATTCCAAAGAAACACCTCATCGTTTTGATGAGGAAAATAAGAACCTGACCCGACACAGTAATCAAAGATTGCAGTCAGGTACCCCAGAACCTTGTTGTATTCACAATAAACAAACACCTGCTAGTATTAGTTTTGTTCCTTCTGTAGCAGGACTAATCTTAGCGGGTGAGGTTATAAAAGACATCATTTTTCAATAACTTCCAAAAAAACTAAACTAATTTCGCAAAAATCCTTGTATTTTTTCCTGTTCTATGTTAATATAATAAATAGTCAATTTAAGATTTCACATAGGAGGTGCAGTTCAATGGCAAAATGTGATATTTGTGGAAAAACATTATCTCATGGAAATAAAATTAGTATTGCTCGTTCTCATGTTAGTAGAAGAGCTACTAGAACATTTAAGCCAAATTTAAGAAGAGTAAAAGCTGTTGTTGATGGTCAATCAAAAACAATTCATGCTTGTTCAAAATGCTTACGTTCTGGAAAAGTTGTTAGGGCTTAATTGTTATCATGAGTAATTTAAAATAAGAAATAAAATGATTATCTTGTCGCTTTGGCAAATAGAAATCATGATATGCTTTTAGCAAAAAATGAGACTATTACAAAAATAGCCTCTTTTCTTGTTATATCCATACATATATCTATGTACTATTTTTCTTTAATTCCAAATAAGAGTTTTACAATTCCCCTTAAACACTTTGGAACTTTTTTTACTACGATAGTCATGTTCTTCACTCTCCTTTTTTCTCAAAATATTTCTAAACATTTCTTCATTTGCAAGATAACCATGCAAGGCCAATAATGACAACAGCAATTCCTATAGCAAATAGCCAACCTGATATAGGAAGTAATAAAACAAGTAAAATACCAAGACCTAATCCTATTAAACATACCCCTAGGGTCTTTTTTAATGCACACAACATATATTTTATCCTCCTATCCCTTTCTCTATATTATATTCTTTTTTCTTTTATCGGTTACCTGTTTATGTTCTCTATTTATATTTCATTCCCCTTTATGTAATATATTTACTTTTTCCTCACAAACTGTTATACTATGATTAGTTTCTAAAATAATAGCAATGACTATATGATGAAAGGTATGAATCAACATGAAACAAGAAGAAGTAATTGAAATTTTTAAAATATTAAAAAAAGAATATCCAGATGCTAAATGTAGTCTAGACTTTAAAAGTCCATTTGAAATGATGATAGCAGTCATGCTTTCCGCTCAATGTACAGACGAAAGAGTTAACAAAGTAACTGCTGAGTTTTTTCCTCATTATCATACTCCTCAAGATTTTGCAAGTATGCCTTTAGAGCAAATTGAGGATTTAATTCATTCTTGTGGTTTTTATCATAACAAAGCAAAAAATATGCAACTTGCTTCCCAAAAAATCTTAAATGATTTTAATGGTGAAGTTCCTCAAACCATGGAGGAATTAATGACAATTCCAGGAGTTGGTCGAAAAAGTGCCAATGTTATTATGTTAGAGGCTTTCAATAACCCTCAGGGAATTGCTGTAGATACACATGCCAAAAGATTATCCAATCGAATTGGTTTTTCTCAAAAAAGCGAACCTGAAAAAATCGAACAAGATTTGCTAAAATTAATTCCAAAAGAATATTGGAAGGATGCAAACCATATTTTAATTTGGCATGGTAGAAATGTGTGTAAATCTCAGAATCCACAATGTGATAACTGTCCACTTCACCATTTATGCCAACATCCTGTAAAATAAATTGATATTTTCTATACATCATTTTTTAAGAAAAATGATGTATATTTTTGTCTATTTTTTTCATACTAACTTATTAGAAGGTGATTGTTTTGACTAACATTAATTGTTCTGAAAATTGTAAATATCAAAAAGATGGTAATTGCTCTTTTGAAAATATTAATCAAAAGAAATTAACATTGCATACAGATTGTGCTTATTTTACACCTAAAACTATATCACAAGTAAAATAGCTCTATTGTTTGACTTTCTCAATTTTTTGGTATATAGTAAATCCATAATTTATCTATAATTAAGAAATTAAGGAGGTTTTTATCATGAAATTCATTCAAAAGTCAGCATTTTTTCTGATTACTTTTTTCTTACTTTTTACATCCATTACTTTTGCTAACAATGAGTCTAATGTAGAGTCTAACAAAAATGTAACTACGGGCGAAACCATAAAAGTATTTAATACAGACCTTTATTTAGGAGGTCAAGATATTGTTGTTAGTGATGCTGTAAATGGTAATATCTTTGCCTTTGGTTCTAGTATTACTCTTAAAGGAGAAATTCTAGGTGATGTTTTCATCTTAGCTAAAACTCTAGTCATTGAAGAAAGTTCTACTATTCATGGCAATGTTTTTGTATTTTCTAATGACACTATTATCAAAGGTAAAGTCAATTATGATGTTTATTGTCTTGGTCAAAACTTTGAATTGACAGATACTGGTTATATTAATCGTGATATCCGTTCATTGGTTGCCAATGCTAAATTATATGGTACTATCAAAAAAGACGCTTTTCTTTTTGTAGATAGTATTTTAATGTCAGATACTGCTGAAAATATCATCGGTGGAAATTTGCATTATACTAGTGATCAAGAATTTGTTTTTCCTGAAAAGGCAATTATGGGAAATATACGATATACCCAGTATCAAAGGCGTACCTACACCCCTGGCGAAATAGTTATAAACTATGCAAAACAATTTATTTCTGATATTTCGCTTGTTATTGTTGTTATTTTACTTGCTGTATTTTTAGCTCCTAAATGGATTGATCATATAAATTATGCTTTAATGAAAAGACCTTTTGTTAGTACAGGTATTGGTATTTTAGCTACTGTTCTTATCCCTGTATTTGCTCTTTTCCTTCTTTTTACAGGCTTTTTTACTACTTTATCTATTATAATATTAGTATTATATGGCCTGGTTTTGGCAATTAGTCTCTCTCTTTTCAGTTTGGCTATTGCGAAATGGCTTGCCTCTAAGTGGAATGTCACTTCAAAAGGGAAACTTATTTTGTTTGCCATTGCCTCTTCCATTGTACTATGGATAGCAAGACTTCTTCCAGTGCTTGGTACTTATGTGTCCTTATTTATAGCAGTAGTAGGTCTAGGTATGTTCTTAACCTCTGCTTTTAAAAAGAAAAATATTTAGTCCACTAAAAAAGCTAAAAGATAGTTATACTATCCTTTAGCTTTTTTTAGCTTCTCTACTACATCTACATAATTCTCTGAATTTGTAATAGCACTTCCTGAAACGAGAATATTCGCTCCTGCTTCCCTCACATAATCTACAGTTTCTAAATTAATTCCTCCATCTGCTTCAATATCTACTTCCATCTGATTATCTTGCAGATATTTTTTTAAGGCTCTTATCTTTTCTATTGTCTTTGGAATTAGCTCTTGTCCACCTTTTCCTGGCTCTACTGTCATCACTAATACAAGATGAACAAATGGCAAAAACTCTGCTACTTCTTCAATTTGTGTGTCTGGCTTTACTGAAATTCCAACCCTTACATTATTTTGTTTAATTAGCTTTATCCATTCCATTACTTGTTCTTTGTCTTTTGCTGCTTCTAAATGAAAAGTAATGATGTTAGGTTCAAACACTAAAAAACTAGAAATATAACTTGGCACATCTTTTACCATCAAATGAACATCTAATGGTAAATTAGAAATGCTACTTAAATACTCACAATATTCTGTCATTCTATTTACTGTGTTATTTTCTACAAACTCTCCATCCATCACATCAATATGAAAATAGTCTATCTTTGCTGTTTCTAAATTATATAGAGTTTGAATCACATTTTCATTTTTTAAACTCAAAAGTGATGCTGAAATTTCTACCATATTTCTTCCTCCAATTATGTTCTATTTTTATGATTGCCCCTTTAGTAATTACAAAAGGGGCAATTCTTTTAATTAGAATTTCTCTTATTAAAAATTAATCAATCACTAATGTTGGATTTTCTACTGACAAATCAAATTGTACTTCCTTTTTCTTTATCTCATCTACAAATATTTTTACTGTAACTGTTCCCTTACCTGAAGCTGTTGCTGTAATGTCTGTTGCATCTTTTCTTGCTAAATCTCTATACACAGTATCTCCATCTACTTCAATCCTTAGGTTTACTGTTGGATTAATTTCTGTATCTGTCTCTGGATCTTTATCGATGGTACTATCTGCACCTAATAAAGATTTTAAATTTAATTTAATAGTTCCAGTTTTAATAGCTTCAATACGATTAACTGTAATTGTTATTTTTGTTCCTTCATCAACGCTTTCTCCTGCATCAATACTTTGCTTTAAAACTTTTCCATTTACTTTTGTGGTATCTTCTTCATATACTACTGTTACCTCTAAGTCAGATAATTTCTTTTTCGCACTGCTTTCAGTTTCTCCAATCACATATGGAACACTTATCTTTTTAATTCCTGTTCCAATGCTAACATAAACCTTTACTTTATCTCCTGTTGTTAGCTCTTCTCCCTCTTCTGGGTCTTGTTTGATGACATAGTCTTTCTCTACAGTTTTGCTAGTTTCTTCTATTTTTTCTACTTCTAACTCTAGTCCTTCTAGTAATTCCTTTGCTTCATCAAATTTCATTCCCACTACTTTTTTCATTTCAACTTTTTGGGCACCTAAACTCACAATAAATTTGATAGTAGAATTTTGTTCTACAGTTTTCCCTTCACTATATGGTGGTTCTTGTGAAATAATTTTTCCTTCTTCTACCTCTTTGTCATGTACTTCTTCTATTTCAATATTGATTTTATCATTTTTGTATGCTGCTTTTGCCTCATCTACTGTCATATTCTTAACATCTTTTAATGCTACTTGTGGTGTTTTGCCACCATCTAAAATAAATTTTGTAGCTAAGTATCCAATCAATGGAATTAAGATAATAATTGCTAATGCAATTACTGTAATCCATACCTTTTTGGCTCTTGGATGTTCTTCAAAATACTTTGCTAATCCTTTTTTCTTTTTATTGGTAGATTTTCTCGTCTTTTCTTCCTCCATTTCATCATTTAAGCTAGGAATCCTTTGTGTATATTGCATTGTCTCGCTATTTCTTTTTACAAAGTTTCCTTCTGGATCTTTTAATGACATACTCAAATCTTTTAACATCTCTGTTGCAGATTGATACCTCAAACTAATATCTTTTTCCATTGCTTTCATAATAATTTTATTAATAGCTAAAGGAATAGATGGATTTAACTTAATTGGCTCTACTGGTTTTTCTTGCATATGTTTTAATGCAATTGATACTGGCGTATCTGCATCAAACGGAACTCTTCCTGTTAGCATTTCATACATTACTACCCCTAAAGAGTAAATATCTGATTTAGCATCTGTATACCCACCGCGTGCATGTTCTGGTGAAAAATAGTGAACTGAACCAATTGTTGTTCCAAATGCTGTAATAGTTGAGTTTGAAACCGCCTTCGCAATCCCAAAATCAGTTACTTTTGCAATTCCATCTTCTGTAATGATAATATTATGTGGTTTAATATCTCTATGTACAATATTATTTCTATGAGCCATTTCTAATGCTGACGCTACTTGAATTGCGATGTTAACAGACCATTTCCAAGGAAGTACACCATCTTCATTAATAATTTCTTTTAATGTTTTTCCTTGTACTAACTCCATAACAATATAGTATATATTTTCTTCATGCCCTACATCATAAATAGAAACAATATTAGGATGAGTTAAGCTTGCTGCTGATTGTGCTTCTGTATTAAATCTTCTAATAAATTCTTCATCTGTTGTAAATTCATCTCTTAAGACTTTTACGGCAACATAACGTTTTAAGATATTACATCTTGCTTTGTAGACTGTTGCCATTCCGCCTTCTCCAATTTTTTCTAGAATTTCATAACGGTTTCCTATTACCTTACCAACTAAATTCATATGTTATTCTCTCCCCTATTTTATTGTTACCACTGTGATATTGTCATATCCGCCAGCCTTGTTTGCTAAATCTACTAGCACTTCTGGTGCAGTTTCTGCATTCTCTTTTACCACACGATAAATTTCTTTTTCTTCTACCATATTGGTTAGTCCATCTGAGCACATTAACAAGACATCTCCTGTCTCGTAATTTCTAGCTCTTAAATCTGGCTCTACACAGTCCATACATCCTAATGCTTTTAATAGCATATTCTTTTTTGGATGATGCTCAGCCTCTTCTCTTGTAATCTTTCCATCTTCTACTAATTGTTGCACATAACTGTGATCTTTGGTCAATTTTCGAATAATCTCTCCTCTAATTCGATAAATTCTACTATCACCAACGTGTCCTACATACACTTTATTATTATATATGAAACATATATCCAAAGTAGTACCCATTCCCTCTAATTCTTGCTCTTGTTTTGATCTTTCGAAAACTACTGTATTAGCATATTCTATTGCACTTTTTATCAGTTCTAAAATTGCTTCTTTGTTATGTTCTATTTTATCAAAGTTATTTTCTATATAACTTTTAGCAGATTCTGTAGCAAGCTTGCTTGCAACCTCTCCTCCGTTATATCCTCCCATTCCATCTGCCAAAACAAAAAGTTGTAAATTATCTTCTGGTTTTGGAATAGAATAATAGTCTTGATTAATTTCTCTTGCTTTGCCAATATCTGATTTAGCAAAACCTACCATATATCTTTTTCCTCCCATATTTTTATTTTAAATTCTTTCTTCTTAGTTGTCCACAGGCTGCCTCAATATCACTTCCTAATTCTCTTCTAATGGTTGCTACAATTCCATGGTCATTTAAATAGTCTCTAAATTTGATAATATTTTCATTACTACTTTTTACAAATTTTCCATTTTCAATTTTGTTAATTGGGATAAGGTTAACATGGCAAATCATCCCTTTTAATAATTGCACTAGTGTTTTTGCATCTTCTAAATTATCATTATTATCTTTTGCTAAAGCATATTCAAAAGAAATTCTTTTATTGGTTTTAGCAATATAATCTTTACATGCTTGTATCAATTCTTTTAATGGATATAAATTGTTTACTGGCATCATGCTGCTACGCTTTTCATCTGTTGTTGCATGTAATGAAATAGATAATGTACATTGTAATTCTTCATTTGCGAAATCATAAATACGAGGAACTAATCCTGAGGTCGAAATACTAATATGTCTCGCTCCAATATTTAATCCCTTTTGATTATTAATAATACGAATAGCATGCATTACATTATCATAATTATCAAAAGGCTCTCCTATTCCCATAAATACAATATTAGAAATATGCTCTCCAATGTCTTGCTCTACTGCTAAAATTTGCTCTACAATCTCTCCTGAAGTTAAATTTCTAACAAATGCTATTCCAGTAGATGCACAAAACTTGCATCCCATTTTACAGCCTATTTGTGAGGATACACAAATAGTTTTCCCATGATGATATTCCATAAGAACTGTTTCAATTGCATTACCATCTAATATGTCAAATAAATATTTTTTTGTACCATCTGAGGATTCTTGTTTTCTTAAAATCTCAAAATTGCACATCGTATAATTTTGTTTTAGCTTTTCTCTTAATTCTAATGAAATATTGGTCATTTCATCAAATTCTTTTACTTTTTCAATGTAAAGCCACTTAAAAATTTGCTCTGCTCTGTATGGCTTTTCTCCAATTGAAACTAATTCTTGCTTTAATTCATCTAAGTTGTAGTCTTTAATATTTTGCATAGTAAATTTATTTTCTCCTTAAAGCTTTGTTTTTTAGATTTTGTTAATACGTTTTTCTCAAGCTAGTTATATCATAAGTTGTTATTTTTAGCAAGTAAATTAAGAATATATCTATAATATAAAATAGCCTAGAGTATTTAACCCCTAGGCTTGAAGTTCTATTTGCTTAATATCTTTACTAATGCTTGCTCAATATTTGAAAATCTTTTTTCAAATACAATATTTGTCATATCTGCAATTTCCTCGAACTCTCTTAATTTGTCTAGCTTTCTCATTGTTACCTTATGATGCCTCACCATTTCTTGCTTGTTGCTAATTTGTTCCTTTCTTACTTCATCTAATAGCTCTTTTACTTCTCCAATTAGTGTTTCTAGGGTTTCTTTCTCATCTACTTTTTTAGACATATTACCACCTCTTTCGTAATTTCTACATTTCAATTGTACCATTGTGGCAATCTTTAGTCAATAGTTTTTGCGAATTTTTGTTTTATTCTTCTACAATTTTTATATGTACATCATCTAATTGCTTTTGGTGTACCCTACTTGGTGCCCTCATAAGCAAATCTCTTGCTTTCTTATTTTTAGGGAAGGCAATTACTTCACGAATATTTTTACTATCTGCTACTAACATAACTATTCTATCTAGTCCTGGTGCTGCCCCTGCATGTGGTGGTGTTCCATATTGGAAAGCGTTATATAATGCACCAAACCTTGTTTCTACTTCCTCCTCACTGTATCCAGCAATTTCAAATGCTTTTACCATCAATTCTGGATCATGGTTTCTAACTGCTCCTGATGCTACTTCATATCCATTACATACTACATCATATTGATAAGCTAAAATGTCTAATGGATCTTTTGTCATTAATGCTTCCATTCCACCTTGTGGCATAGAAAATGGATTATGGTTAAAATCAATGGTGCCTTCATCAGATAATTCATACATTGGAAAGTCTACAATATAGCATAAACGATACACATTTTTTTCTAATAAATCTAAACGGTTACCAAGTTCAATACGAATTGCTCCTGCTATTTTTTGAACTGCTTTTAGTTCATCTGCCATAAAGAATACACTGCATCCTGGTTTCATTCCAATTTTCTCTTCTAATTCTTTTTGTATTTCTGGTGTAACAAATTTTGCAATTCCACCTGAAACAACATTATCATTATCTACCTTTAGCCAAGCTAATCCTTTTGCTCCTGTCTCCTGAATAGCAAATTCAGTCATGCTATCCATGAATTTTCTTCCTTGTTCTGCTCCATTTTCGACTACAATTGCTTTTACTGTTTTATCTTTAAAATTGTTGAATTCAACATGTTCAAATATATCTGTTACATCTTGAATAATTAATGGATTCCTTAAGTCTGGCTTATCACTACCATACATTTCCATTGCTTCTAAATATGGTATTTTTCTAAAAGGTGTCTCGTCAATTTTCCAATCTGTATGTGTTTTAAATATGGTTGTAAAAACTTCCCCTAAAACTTCTAGAACATCTTCTTGCTCTGCAAAGCTCATTTCAAAATCTAATTGATAAAACTCTCCTGGTGCTCTGTCTGCTCTAGGGTCTTCATCTCTAAAGCATGGCGCTATTTGATAATATCTATTAAATCCAGAAACCATTAATAATTGTTTAAATTGTTGTGGTGCTTGTGGAAGTGCATAAAACTCCCCTGCATGTAATCTGCTTGGTACCAAATAATCTCTTGCACCTTCTGGTGAAGAGTTCGCTAAAATAGGTGTTTGAATTTCGGTAAAACCTAATTCGTCCATTTTTTTACGAATTGTTTTCATTACTTCACTACGAAGTATAATTGTTTTATGAAGTTTATCATTTCTTAAATCTAGAAAACGATATTCTAATCTTAAATCTTCTTTAACTTCTCCTACTTTATCTGTATTTACCTCAAATGGTAAAACATTCTTACACTTTCCTAAAATCTCAATTCTTTTTGCATCTATTTCAATTTCTCCAGTAGGAATTTTGTCATTTTTATTAGACCTTTCAATTACTTTTCCTTTTACTTGAAGTACACATTCACTTACTATATTATCTAACACATTTTTATCAATTTCTTGATTATCAGCAGAAATTACTACTTGTGTAATTCCAAATTGATCACGTAAGTCAATAAAAGCCATAGAGCCTAAATTTCTAATTTTTTGCACCCAGCCTGCAATTATTACTTCTTCTCCTACATTTTTAATATTTAATTCTCCACAATTATGATCTCTATACATATACTTCTCCCCTTTTTGTCACGTTTGCCTTATTATACACTATTTAAGCATTTGTGACAATATAAAAGGTGAAGATTTTTTATCTTCACCTTTTTTTGTTTATCCACCTAAATTATATTTCATTGCCCAGTAGCCTGTTATCGGTGTATTGTTAAATTTGAAAGCCTCTGGTATCTGATAGCCTGGTGTTACTGCACTTGAAGTTCCATTTAAGAATCTAACGTCACTTCTTTGTGTAATATTATCTAATCTGAATTCATATCTTGGTATCCATGTAAAGTATGTTTTTGTGCCTCCATTTTGTGTTACAATGTTTGCCCATTTTCCATTTTGATAGTCATACCAATTTGCTGGCATATTGCTTCCATCATTTGTAATCTTTGTACCAATTACTTCTGTACTTCCATTATATGTTACATAGTAAGTACATGCTGGGTTAAATCCTGTTAAATCTGGTTTATTTGGTTCTGCTGTTTTAACTCGTTTCACCATACTTCCTACATATGTATTTCCATTTCTTATTTCGATTAAAACTGTATATTCTGTTCCTGCTGCTAAATTATTTAATGTTATTACCTCTGCTGCATTTTTAGTAGTCTTATCTGGCTTTGAGTCTTTTGTTCTTGGTTTTCCACTAATATAATAGTTATAGGTTTGTCCTGAAGCAACTCCTGAACCTTTTATTCCTTTAATGGTTATTGAATTTGAAGTTGATACTACCTCTGCATTAAATATAGCAGTATTGACATCACCTGTATTATATTTCATCGCCCAATATCCTGTTAGTTGTTGTCCATTAAAGGTAAATGCTTCTGGAATTTGATAGCCAGTTGTTGTTTTTGTATCTTTACCTGTAATAAATTTAACTTCACTTCTTTGATTTCCTTGACTTAATGAGAATTCATATCTTGGTATCCATGTATAGTAAACTTCTCCATCATTATTTCTTGTTACAATGTTTGCCCATTCACTAGCTCCATAGTCATACCAACCAATTGGTGCTTCTTCACTAATTGGTACAATACTATGTTCATTATCATTTGCATCATAAGTTACATAGAATGTACTATTTTTATCAAATCCTGTTAAATCTGGTGCATTTACTACTGTTGTTGCATATACCCTTGTGTAACTTCCTAACATTTCACCCTTTGCATTGTATGCTGTCATGTTAATAACATTATCACCAGGTTTCATATTATCTAGTATGTATTTCTTTTTATTAATATTTGCTACATCCGTTTCTACAAACTCTTCTTTACTATTTAAAGATACTACATATTTGCTAACTCCTGTTAGTCCTGTTACTACTGTATTAGAAATAGTAATAACTCCTCTTGACACAATCATGTCATAATATAAAACTGATTTTGTTGGTGCGTCCCCTAAATTATATTTCATTGCCCAATAACCTGGTATAGCTTTACCATCAAAAGTAAATGCTTCTGGGACTTCATAACCTTGTGCTTTTAATTTTTCCCAAGTTGTTACTTCATCTGTGTATGGATCTTTATAATTATTGGTTATATCTATTAATTTAACATCTGCTCTTTGACTTCCTTGATTCAATTTAAAGCAATATCTTGGTATCCAAGTAAAGTAACACTCTACTCCTTCTTTCTCTGTTACAATATTTGCCCATTTTCCTTTTGTATAATCATACCAATCTTCTGTTGGTTGTGAGAATATCCAGTTTTTAGGTTCCATTACACCATTTTCATTTTCATTTACATATCTTGTATAGTTTTTATCAAATCCATCATTTAATACTGGTGTACATAAATAAACTCCATTAACATATTCATAGCTTCCATCTTTAATAACTACTCCAGATGGTCTTTTTAATTCTAATACAGGTATACCTATTTCTTCACACCATTTAGCTTCCTTTTCAGCGTTTCTATTCCTATCATCTTTGACATAACATAGCTCACCATGGTAAACAACTGCATACTTTTTGTCTTTAGACTCAAGGTTACTTACAATATCTGCAATGGGAATATTAACATCCTCTGGCTTAATATCTACACCTTCGGCCTCTATTTCAATTAATTCTATTAAGGTATCTCCTGCATTAATTCCACCTACATTTGTATTCATGGTTGATGCTATTTTCCATGTTGTATAAGTATCAGCTTGCTCCTTATAGGATGCCCATCTAGTTTTAAATTTTGCTGCTTCTGCTTGAGCAAATATGCTATTATCACTAAATATATAACTAATTGTTATTCCTGCTAGTATTAGTAATACTATTATAGTGACTACAAGCGCAATTAGAGTAATACCTTTTTGCTTGTTTCTTTCTAATCCCATTTTTTTCCACATTCCTTTCCAAATATTGTATTTTATATGATGCCTTGTTCTTTTTCATCATATAGCCAATCACATCTTCGCTTCACTTCTTTTACTAAGTGATAGGTATCTGCATTTTGTGCATGTCCTATCCAAGAATTTAGCTTTAATGCTGCTTCTTTTAAATCCAATTTATTTTCATGATATAGTTTATTCCATATCTTAATTTTCTTATTTATCTTCTTTTTGTTTTCTTTTAGTAATAAAACTCGGTTGCTATAAACTTTATATCCACAAAATC
Source organism: Clostridia bacterium (assembly GCA_022797215.1). Lineage (GTDB taxonomy): Bacteria > Bacillota > Clostridia > TANB77 > CAG-508 > CAG-273. The sequence goes on along the minus strand of JAAWKD010000042.1, from coordinate 1,991 downwards.
TTACACCTTGTTTTGCTTTGAAATAGTTAGTCTTTTTATTTAAACTTAATCCTAACTCTTCATTTAAAAACTTAGTAACTAGTGTTAATACTTCTTTGCATTTTTCTTTATTTTCTAGTAATAATACAAAATCGTCCATATATCTTATATAATACTTCACCCTTAATTTTTCTTTTACAAAATGATCTAATTGATTCAAATAGATATTAGCAAAATATTGTGAAGTGTAATTGCCAATGGGTATCCCTACTGGTTCATTATCATGATAGATGAGCATTTTGCTTAGCCTTAGAACTTCTTTATCTTTAATATATCTTTCAATAATCTGATATAAAGTTTTTTTGTTAATACTATAAAAATATTTAGAAATATCACATTTTAATATGTAAAAGTCTGGTTGTTTTTGTGAAAGATTGTACATATATTTGTTGAGTTTTTTTACTGCACTATGAACACCTCTTCCATTAATACAAGCATATGAATCCTGTATAAACTTTGGTATAAAAATTGGTTTTATGAATTCTTCTACATACCATTGTTGTACTACTCTATCTTTAAATGGCAAAGACTGTATCAATCTTCTTTTAGGTTCATAGATAATAAATTCTCTATATTTCCCTACTTGATAAGTTCCATTATTTAACGATTTTAAGATTTCCATTATATTGCTAACACAATTCATTTCAAAAACAATAACCTCTTTACGATTACGTTTTTTTTCTCTTGACCTTTCATAGGCTTCTAACATATTAGAAAATTTTAATTTTTCATAAAATATATTGTTTACTCTTTTTGGCATGACTTCATCCAACCTCCAATCAGTTTACCGATTTCGTCTACGTTCTCATTCCAAACCATGTAATTTTTTTGATTAATATACATACTTTTATAGGAGATTGTAATGAAACTTTTTAAAACTACAAGGTCAACATCTACTTTTCTTAAATATTCTGACTTTTCTTTATTGGTAAATGCCTTCCATGCATATACAATATATTTTAAGTCTTCATATAATAAATTTTTGATGTCAGCACATAAATCAAATCGCTCACTTTTTGGATATTTTTTTAGTAAATTCTTAGAATAGTATATAAGATTAGTCATTTTTTGATAAGTAATTAGTCTATTGTCAATTTTTGGCATTTTCTTTTCCTCCATCTTTAGTAAAAATTCTACATTATTTTTCATATAATATAGTTCTTGTATTCTACCATTGAAGAAAAGAAATTATTTTTTTTCTATATCAAACCACTAAAAAGTGTTTTGAAATTGTTTCATTTTATTTTGAGGTGTATTTCCGACATATTTCGCATTATTTCGATATTTTTCTTTGTTTGCTTTTACTTCCAAATACTGTCCGGCGCCGCTCTTCGCTGCTCCACAACTGCAGCGGTTTCACCTCTGCTGTTGCGGAGAAATCTCGGTCGACGCCCTGTTGGGATTTTGCCATTCCTGACGGAGCTTTTATGCTTCGCACTGCTACGCATAAATTATCTTGTTCTTCCATTTTGATTCCAACTCAATTCTAGTCTTATTTTTTCGTCTTATTTTCACTCCAAGGAGCACAGGACAGAACAATTATTTATGCAACTCCACTCTGCTAAGTATAAGGCATTTGTATGGCTCGTTCCTTGCCTACAACTGCCTTAACTTTCCTCTCGTTGCGTTGTCTTAAGCCATCCGTAGCTCGCTTGCGCAGCGCACGGCTGCCTTAAAGTCCGGTGCCTATTACCGCTACTCCACGGCCACAGTAGTTGTTGCCAGTCCAGCCGTTGACGGTGAAGGAGAATACTCCATTGCTGCCACGCATGAAACCGCCGCTAGTATTGCTGAGCCAGCCAGAGTTGTTAGTGCCATGCCAGCCTGCGCAGCCTTTGTTTGGGGTGCTGTCCGTACCTAGGGCGTCGCCTACTTTTGCTGACGTGTTGGATGTGGTATACAAATCGTAGTATCTTGCGTTCTTCCCAACTGTTGATGCAGAGCATACTCCT
>JAAWKD010000041.1 GCA_022797215.1 Clostridia bacterium | reverse complement strand
TGGTCTAATATTATGTTATGAGTTTTTGAATAACTCATAGAAAAAAATAAAATAATGTCGAGTCATTTCTGACTTAACATTATTATACTAGGAGGTATTGAAAATTGAAAAACAAAGAACTAGAAATGAAGTTGCCTACACTAGATGATATTTTTGAGCCTGTGCAACGGAAAAGACATTTTGAATATTGAGAAAGCAATTCCAATACCATTAGAAAAATTATTTGACTTTCCAAATCACCCATTTCAAGTAAATGATGATAAAGAAATGGAAAATATGGTAGAAACCGTAAAAACAGGTGGAATAATAATGCCATTAGTAGTAAGGCAAAGAGATGACGGAAACTATGAAATTATTTCTGGACACAGAAGAAAAAGAGCAAGTCAGCTTGCTAATTTAAAAGAAGTGCCTTGTATTATTCGTGATTTAACAGATGACGAGGCAACAATAATAATGGTAGATAGTAATATGCAAAGGACAAAGATATTGCCAAGTGAAAAAGCATTTGCATATAAAATGAAGTTAGAGGCAGAAAAACATCAGGGACAAAGAAAAGATTTAACTTCTGACCAAATCGGACAGAAGTTACCAAATAAAACAACAAGAGAAAAAGTAGCAGAAGAACTTGGAGAAAGTGCAACAAATATTCAAAGATATATTCGACTAACTGAACTAATACCAGAATTATTGAAATTAGTTGATGAAGAAAGAATAGCATTTAGTCCAGCTGTTGACTTGTCATACCTAACAGAAGATGAACAGTATGTAATACTTAATATTTATGATTATGATGAGAAAACCCCTAATGTATCACAAGCTAGGCATTTAAAAATGTTAAGTCAAGAGGGAAAACTTACAGCAGATAAAATCGAAGAAATAATGGGAGAACAAAAACCTAATCAAGTAGAAAAATTTAAGTTGAACAAAGAAAGAATACAAAAGATACTCCCTAAAAATATTCAAACAGAAAAGCAAGCAGAGGACTTTATTGTGAAATGTATTGAAGAACACAACGAGAGGGAGGAAAAAAAGCGAAGTTATGAACGCTAGGATTATGCCCAAAATCGAGGGAGTATTTTTTATAAAATTCCCCCTTACAAACCCCTTTTAATACTTACTCTTTACTAACTGAAAAGAATATATTTATAAATATACAAATTAGCGAAAAAAATAAAAATTACACTTTTGATTTACTCCCACAAACCTACTAAAATAAAGGCAAAGGGAGGAATGAGATATGAAAAAAATTATTTTAATTATATTTATGGCAATGATTTCAAGTTTTAGTTATTATGGAGCAGTAAATGAAAATGGAGAAAAAGTAACAAATTTTGAAAATACAATACAAGATCAAGAGAATGTAGTGCAAGAAGAAATTTCAAATCGAGAAGAAATACAAACAGAAAATGAAGAAATGCAAAAACAAGAAGAAAAAAAGGAAGAACAACAAGAAACTACACAAATAAGTAATAATAAGTCAAAAACACAAAGTACAGAGAGTAGAACACAAGCTAAAAATGAGGTAAAGAAAGACACAAAAAAACAAGAAAGTACAACTAAAAATAAAACACAAAATATACAAACTACAACAAGCAAAGAGAAAAAGCAAACTGAAAATATAAAAAAAGAACAGACACCAGTTACTTCCCAAAGTAATAGTAATTATACAGAAAAGGAAGTAAAAGTAGCACCAAAAACAGAGTGTGTAGGAAATAATCACAAAATTAGTGCAGGAAATACAGGAAAATGGTTTGAAACAAAGGCACAAGCAGATAGTTACTATAATACAGAAATTGAAAAATGGGGTAAAAAGTGGGAAAGTGGCGAAATAGATAAAACAAAATATTTAAAAGAATGTCCATCTGGCTATGAAGTATGGACTTGCCCACAATGTCAAAAATGGACAATAAACTTTTATTATAGATAAAAAATTAAATATAAAAAACGATTGAACAAGTATAATGCTTGTTCTTTTTTTAGTTAGGAGGAATTTTAATGTTAAAACAAGTAAATAAATTAAAAAAGATATTAGCATTTATGTTTGTGCTAATAACATTATTTAGTACAGCACAACCTATATTTGCAGTTTCAAGTTCTGGAACAGGACAATGGGTTGCAGGACAATGGGATTCAAATGTTTATACAAGTGATAATCATTCAAGCGTAGGAATGCTTTTAAGAAGATTAGTAAATTATACAACAAAAGAAAAATTAACAGTATTTTGTTGTGAACACGGAGTAGATTGTACCACAGGAGAAATACACACAGCAACACACAATAAACCGACAGACGAAAAGATGAAACAAGCTTGCCGAGTAGCATATTTTGGATGGTATGAAAAATACGGAGATTATGTTATAGATGGTGGAATAATGGCAGAGTCTATGAAATCAAGAAAAATGGACTATGTCTACACACAACAAATGATATGGGAAGTATTGGGACAATCTAATGCAACATTTAGAGATTCAAATATTCAAAATGGGTATATGAATTTTAAAAACGAAGTAAATTCAAAAATAAATAATATAAGAAAACAACCTAGTTTTATAAATGACACAATAACAGTAGAATGTGGAGAAACTAAAACAATAACTGATTCAAACAATGTATTAGCTGATTATGTAAGTTTTGATAAAACAGTTGATGGAATAAGAGTTGCACACACAAAAGGGCAAAATACATTATCAATTACAGTAGATGAAAGTTGCACAAAAGAAACCTATGTAATATCAGAAAGCACAATGAAAAGTTGGGGAGTAATAAAAGAACAAACAACAGATCACGACTCAACAGTATATTTTGTTTTCCAAGAGGGAGTACAAAATCAATTATATGCCCTAAACTACAATGATCCAGTAACAATGTTGCTAGACTTAAAAATAAACCTTCTAGGAAATTTAGAATTAAGCAAACTAAATACAAACGGAGATTTAATTGACGGAGCAGTATTTAATGTAACAGGAGAAAATGGATTTAATCGTGATGTAACAGTAACAAACGGAAAAATTAAGCTAGAAAAATTGAGAAAAGGAACTTACTATATAAAAGAAAAATCAAGTCCAACAGGTTATTTACTAAATACAGAAACTTATACAGCAGATGTAAAACCTAATCAAACAACAGAGCAAGCAATAGTAAACACAGAGCCAACAGCAGAAATTACAGTAACAAAAACAAATACAAATGGAGATAAAGTACAGGGAGCAAAATTTCAAATAATTGCTAATGAAGATATATACAATGTTGCAAAAACAGTAAAACATCATACAAAAGGAGATATAGTAGCAACAATTACAACAAATAGCATAGGAGTTGCAAGTAAATCTAATTTGCCACTTGGAAAATACAAAGTTAAGGAAATTGAAGTGCCACAGGGGTATTTATTGAATACTGAACAAAAAGAAATAACTTTAAAATATAAGGATCAAAATACTAATGTTATATTTGGAAGTGTTACAGTAGAAAATACAGAGCCAACAGGAAACTTAATTATTGAAAAAACAGATAAAGAAACAGGAAATAAAAATAGAGCAGATAAAAAATCACATCACGGGGACGCAACACTTAAAGGAACTGAATATACTTTATATGCAAAAGAAAGAATAACAAATGTTGCAGGAACAATAAAATATTTTGATAAAGATGAACAAATAGCAACATTTACTTTCAACGAATATGGAGTAGCTAGTATAAAAATAACAAACAATAATACACCTGCAAAAATAAGTGTAGATGGAACAAAATTAACAGGACTACCAATGGGAAAATACTATGCAAAAGAAACCATAGTGCCAACAGGTTATATGCCGGATACAAAAATATATGATTATACATTTTCATACAGAGATATGAATACAAAAGTTATAGAAGTAGCAGGGACAGTTACAAATACAGTAGAAAAAGCACCTTTTGAAGTAATCAAAGTTAGCACAAATGAAAATGCAACAGCAGAAACAGTAGCAAATGCAGAATTTACAGCAATACTTTCAAAATATGTTGATTATTACGGAAGTTTTGATGAGGCAAAGAAACATTTAAACGAATTTGCGACAGATGAATATTCAATATTTAGAACAGGAACTAATGGACACGGAATTTCTGGACTTTTAGCTTATGGAGAATATACAGTAAATGAAACTTATACACCATCTCCAGAGATAACAACAGTTGAGCAGTTCTATGTAACAATAGATAAAGACAGTAAAACACCAGTAAAAGAACTTGTTGAAAATGATTTGCCATTTGAGGCATATATAAAAATGCAAAAACAAGATAAAAAGACAGGAAAATTTGTAACTTATTCTAATGCAACTTTTGAATTATATAGACAAAATGAAGATACAAACAAATGGGAACAAGTTGAATGTAAAGTAGGAGATAAATATTTCAAAACTTGGACTACAAATAACGAGGGAATTGCAAAAACAGAAACAAAGCTAGAAGCAGGAAATTATAAACTAACTGAAATAAAAATCCCAACAGGTTTCATACAATTAGATGGAGAGCTAACATTCAAAGTAGATAATAGAAACTCTACACTAAATTATGATAAAGACTGGGACGCTTGGATTACAGTAACAGCAAAGAATATCCAACCAACAGGAACATTAAAATTAAATAAAAAAGTAGCATTAAGAGAAGATATGGACAAAACAATGATAAAAGATATTGACTTTACAAAAATATCTTTTGAATTAGTAACAGATGAGAAAATAATAGACTATGCAGACGGATCAACTATATATGAAAAAGGAAAAGTAGTAGGAAAATATAACCTAAAAGCTGATGGGACATTGACAGTTACAGAATTGCCAATGGGACGCTATCACCTAAAGGAATTGACAACAGTGGAGGGAGCAGTATTAGACGAAACAGAACACAAAATTGTATTTGAACAAAAAGATACAGTAACAAAAGAATATATTGTAGAAAAAGACATTGAAAATAAAACAACAGCAATAGAAATTAGCAAAACAGATATTACAGGAGAAAAAGAGCTAGTTGGTGCAAAACTAACTGTTACAGACGAAAATAACGAAATTATAGATAGCTGGGTATCTAGTGAAAAAAGCCATAAAATTGAGGGATTACAAGTAGGAAAAGAATATACACTAACAGAGGAGATAGCTCCAGAATCTTTTGTAAAAGCAACTTCAATAAAATTTACAGTAGAAAATACAGCAGATATTCAAAAAGTTGTAATGATAGATAAACAAGTAACAGTATCAAAAGAAGATATTGGAGGAAAAGAAGTTGAGGGTGCAGAGCTAAAAGTAGTTGATAAAGATGGAAATGTTATAGATAGTTGGACATCTACTAAAGAAAAACACGCAATAAATAATTTAGTAGAGGGAGAAACTTACACATTATATGAGGACTATGCTCCAGACACATTCGTAATATCAAATAAAATAGAGTTCACAGTAACAACTGACAAAGAAACACAAGAAATAAAAATGATAGACAAAGTGGTAGAAATATCAAAAGTAAATATTGCAGGCGAAGAATTAGAGGGAGCAACATTAGTTGTAACAAGCACAAAAACAAAAAATATAGTAGATAAATGGGTATCAACAAAAGAGCCACACAAAGTTAGTAACTTAATCGAGGGAGAAAGCTATATACTTCACGAAGAAATTGTAGTTGACGGATATGTAAAAGCAACAGACATTGAATTTACAGTAACAGAAAGCAAAGAAACTCAAAAAGTAGTAATGATAGACAAAACATTGGAAGTTATAAAAACAGATTTAGTTACTGGCGAAGAATTAGAGGGTGCAGAACTAGAAGTTATTGATAAAGAAACAGGAGAAACAATAGACAAATGGACTTCTAGTAAAGAACCTCATAAAGTTATAGGCTTGGAGGAAAATAAAACTTATATTTTAAAAGAAACAACTTGCCCTTATGGATACGAACAAGCAGAAGAAATAGAGTTCACAGTAACAGAAGATAAAGAAACACAAAAAATTGAGATGAAAGATATGCCTATTTTAAAAGACATTAGAATAGTAAAAGTAGATAGCAAAACAAAAGAAATTATAAAAGACAAATTTACTTTCGGAATTTTTGAAGATAGCGAATGCACAAAACTAATTAAAGAAGTAAAAGCAAACAAAGAGGACGGATTTGTTACTTTTGAAGATTTACGCTATGGCACATTCTATATAAAAGAACTAAAATCTCCAAAGAACTACGAACTATCTAATAGAGTAGTAAAAGTAGAGATAAATGACAAAGGAGTTTTTGTAGATGGTACAGAAATTCAAGAAGAAAATACAGTATATAGTTTTGAATTTGAAAATCAAAAAATAGAAACTCCAAAAACACGGAGATACAAGAAATATGTTATTAGCAGTAACTATTTCTATTATTTCACTAATAGGACTTGCAGTATTAGTTGTTATAAAATTAAAAAATAAAAATAGATAAAAATCATATAAGCAAAATGGTGGCCAATAACTAGCCACCATTATTGCTTTAAAAAGGAGTGAAAAATGGCAAAGTACAATATAGCTCAAATACAAAAAATGATAGAAAGACTAGCTGAAATAGGAATAAATACAGAAAAAGCAATACTTAATATGCAATTTGAAGATTTAGAGAAAATGCCTAATTATACAATGACAGATATAAAAACATTGATAAGTTTAAGAAAAGCAATAAGAAAAAATAAAAAAGCATTATTCCTGTTTTTAGGCGAAGAAATAGAGTAATAAATAATAAAAAAATTAAAAACGAGAGGAGGGAGAGAATTGGCAAAAGAACTAACTAAAAAAGAAAAACAAATAACAGAGTTATATTTTGAAACAACATTAAATGTAGGGAAAAATGCAGACAACTGGATTTCATTTTTAAAAAGAGCAAGTTTTAATTATAAATATAGGTTTGATGAACAAATATTGATATATGCACAAAGACCAGACGCAGTTGCTTGTGCAGAAACAACAATATGGAATAAAAAGCTAAAAAGGTGGATCAATAAAGGCTCAAAAGGAATAGCTTTAATTACAGAAAAAGAGGGAGAGTTAGGCTTGCGATTTGTTTTTGATGTGTCAGATACTAATAGTGATGTTTACGGCAGGAAATTCAAACTATGGCAAGCAGAAGAAAAATACACGAATGATATTATAGAGGCATTAGAAGATAAATTCGGAACAATGGAAGATAAAAGCAGTTTGCCGTTAGCAATAATATCGACAGTATATAATCGTGTAGTAGACAATATGCAAGACTATTTAGAAGAACTAAAATCTGTAACAGCTAATAGTGAATTAGAAAAATTAGATAATGAACAATTAGAAAATGAATTTTTAGAAATATTATTATTTAGTACGATAGGCTTAACAATGTCAAGATGTGGGTTAGATGTAAACGAGTATATACCAAAAGATAATTTTTCTGGAATAGAAAAGTTTAATACTTTTGAAACAATGTCTATACTTGGAACAGCAACTAGGGATTTTTCAAAAGAAATATTACTAGAAGTTTCAAAAACTGTAATAAATGTGCAAAAACAAGAAAAAAAGAAAAATCACACATTGGAAAAAATAAAACAAAGCATTTACAATAAAGAAAATGAGAAAGGAAGTGTTGAGAATGAATCTAACTTACACAATGAAAGGAAATTATCTAATACCAGACTTAACGATAGAGAAAACAAACAAGAAAGTGAATTTAGGCAAGTTCGCCAAAATGAGATTGAAACACCTAAAAGAGAACAAGAGGGGAACTTACACAATGCTAGTAGCGAGCAACAAACTAACAGACCACTTGATAGCAATAGAGAAAACAGTAATAAACAGAATAGCACAGGAAGTAGAGAAAATGAAACAGCAATATGGAATAACAGAGGAAATGAAAGCAACCAACCAAATGGAATGGGTAGGGCAGATGAACAATATTCAAGCAACAGCAGAGCAGATAGCAGTAAGGGAAGTAATTTACAATTAAAAGAACAATATAATGAAAAGGAAGTAGACTATACTTCTTTTTTTGATGGAGAAACAACAGATACAGGAAATTATAAATTTATGGTAGGCGATATTATCTATATAGGTTTTCAAGAATTTACTATTTCAAATATAGATAATCAAATAATAACAATGTATGATAATCAATTCCCATTGGATCAAAGAACAGTAGCTATAAAAGATATACTAGAAAAAGTTGCTGAAAATCCTATGAATGATTACTTAAAAGATAGAGAAGTACCAGAAACAGAAGAAAAAGTAGAAAGTGCTTTCAATAAGTGGATAGATACATTTATAGAAGAAAAAGGAATTGATTTAGAACAGGTTATTGAAATAAAAACAGAAAATAATACACATTATTTTGAAGTTGGAAATATCATTGCTAATATAAAAGCTACTACACCAGAAGAACAAGCAGGAATAAAAGATATGATAGTCAAAATAGATTTTCATAATGGAGATGTAGTAGATTATTTTAGACATTTAGCACAGGCATTAGCAGAAAACTTTGAGAAACAACAAGAACAACCAAACGAAGTAACACCAGAAGAACAAATAGAAAATATAAAAGAGCAGGAAATTATAGCAGAAAAGCTAATCAAAAAGAACAGAAATATTGAATATTTTGACTTGCACCCTGAAATACCTACTGAAGAAAGAAATAATTTTAGAATTACAGACGATAATTTAGGTGTAGGAACAGCAAAAGAAAAATATAGAAACAATGTAGAGGCTATAAAAGTATTAAAATTATGCGAAGAACAAAATAGATATGCAACACCAGAAGAACAACAAATTTTGAGTAAGTATGTTGGGTGGGGTGGCTTAAAATCAGCATTTGAAGATAAAAACGATAGTTGGGCAAGTGAGTATGCAGAATTAAAAGAATTACTTACTGAAGATGAATACAAAGACGCAAGAGCTTCAAGTGTAACAGCATATTATACACCACCAGTTGTTATAAGAAATATATATAAAGCATTACAAAATATGGGACTAAAACAAGCAAATATTTTAGAGCCATCTTGTCGGAGTAGGTAACTTTTTAGGAATGCTACCAGAAGAATTAAATGACAGTTGCAAAATGTATGGAGTAGAGGTAGATAGTATTTCTGGAAGAATAGCACAGCAATTATACCAAAAATCCACTATTGCGATACAACCTTTTGAAAAAACAAATATGCCAGATAACTTTTTTGATGTTGCAATAGGAAATGTGCCTTTTGATAATAAAATAAAGCCTAATGATAGAAGATATAACAAAAATAAATTTGTTTTACACGATTACTTTTTCGCAAAAACAATAGATAAAGTTCGCCCACGGAGGAATAATAGCACTTGTTACAAGTAAAGGAACAATGGACAAAGAAAATAGTAGTGTTAGGAAATATATATCACAGCGAGCAGAACTTATTGGAGCAATAAGACTACCAGACAATACATTCAAAAGTAATGCAGGAACAGAAGTAACATCAGATATTATATTCTTAAAGAAAAGAGATAAAATCACAGATATAGAAGATGACTGGGTAAATCTTGACACAACTGAAAATGGAATAAGAATGAATAAATATTTTGTCGATAATCCTAATATGATAATGGGAACAATGACAAAGGAAAGTTCACAATATGGAGGAGAACGAACAGAGTGTAAAATGATAGAGGGTAGCGATTTAGATTATATGCTATCTAATGCTATTTCAAATATAGAATCAGAAATAGAAGAATACGATTTAGACGAGCTAATAGAAGATGAAGAAAAATCTATACAGGCAGATCCGACAGTAAAAAATTATTCCTATACTGTTATTGACGGCAAAGTATATTATAGAGAAAATAGTAGAATGTTTGAAAAAGACTTGCCAGAAACAACACAAAATAGAATAAAAGGTATGGTAGAAATACGAGATTGCACCAGAAAACTTATAGACCTACAAGTTGATGATAGTAGCGACAATGAAATAAAAATAGAACAGGAAAGATTAAATAGGTTATATGATAATTTTGTAAAGAAGTATGGAAGAATAAACAGCAGAGGAAATAATCAAGCATTTTCCGAAGATAGTAGCTATTACTTATTATGCTCATTAGAAATAACAGATTCAAAAGGTAATTTCCAAAGAAAAGCAGATATGTTTTCAAAGAAAACAATAAAAGCCAAAAAAGAAATAACAAAAGTAGATACAAGTAATGAGGCACTTATTGTTTCTCTAACAGAAAAAGCAAAAGTTGATATGGAATATATGCAGTCTATTACAGATAAGACAGAAGATGAACTTGTTAAAGATTTAGAGGGGCAAATATTTAGAATACCAGATACACCTGCTGAAGAAAAAAAGTATGTAACAGCAGATGAGTATTTATCTGGAAATGTAAGAGAAAAACTTAATATTGCAAGAAGAATTGCAGAGGGAAATCCAGAATTTGAAGTAAATGTTAGAGAGTTAGAGAAAGTAATACCAGAAGATATAAAAGCAAGTGAAATAGCAGTAAAACTAGGAGCTACTTGGATACCACCAGAATATATTGAGCAATTTATATATGAATTACTAGATACAGATTATTGGGACAAGAAAAAGATACAAGTTCATTACTCTGAATTTACAGGAGCTTGGAATGTTACAGGAAAATCAGTAGACAAAGGAGTTAAAGCAACAAAAACTTATGGCGTAAAAAAAGCAAGTGCATATAAAATAATTGAAACTACTTTAAATCTAAACGATATAAAGATATATAAAAAAATAAATGTTGGAACAGATGATGAGAAAAGTGTTATAGATAAGCAACAGACAGCAATAGCACAAGCAAAACAAGATGAAATTAGAATGAAGTTTGAAGAATGGATTTTCAAAGATCCAGACAGACGAGAAAAGTTAGTAAAATTATATAATGAAAAGTTTAATAGTATAAGAAACAGGCAATATGACGGAAGTCATCTAAAATTTTATGGTATGAATCCAGAAATAAAATTACGAGAACATCAAGTTAATGCCATTGCAAGAATATTATATAATGGAAATACCTTACTTGCTCACGAGGTACGGAGCTCGGAAAAACTTTTGAAATGGTAGCAAGTGCAATGGAAAGCAAGCGATTAGGACTATGTAATAAAAGCATTTTTGTAGTTCCTAACCATATAGTTGAACAATTTTCAAATGAGTTCCTACAATTATACCCATCAGCAAATATTTTAGTAACAACAAAGAAAGACTTTTCAAAAAATAATAGAAAAAAGTTTGTGTCTAAAATAGCAACAGGAGATTTTGACGCAATTTTGATAGGACACAGCCAGTTCGAGAAAATACCTATGTCAATAGAAAGGCAGAGGTATTTTTTAGAGTCGCAAATAGAAGAAATAATAGAGGGTATAGAAGAAACAAAAGCACTAGAGGGCGAAAGGTTTACTATAAGAGAACTAGAAAGAACAAAAAAAGCACTAGAGGCAAAGTTAGAAAAGCTAAACAATGCAGATAAGAAAGATGATGTAATTACATTTGAACAGCTACGGAGTTGATAGACTATTTGTAGACGAGGCACATTATTATAAAAACCTATTTTTACAAAGTAAAATGAAAAAAATTGCAGGAGTTCAAAGTGGGGACGCACAAAAGAGTTCCGATATGTTTATGAAATGTCAGTATATGGACGAAATAACACGGAGGAAAAGGCGTTGTGTTTGCCACAGGAACACCAGTCAGCAACAGTATGTCAGAATTATATACAATGCAGAGATACTTGCAATACAATACATTAGTAAAAAATCACTTACAACATTTTGATAGTTGGGCAAGTACATTTGGAGAAACTGTTACAGCAATGACATTAGCACCAGAGGGCGACAAGTTCCAAATAAAGACAAGATTTGCAAAATTTCATAATATACCAGAACTAATGACAATGTTTCGTGAAGTAGCAGACATTCAAACAGCAGAAACATTAAAATTGCCAACACCAGAAGTTGAAAAGCATAATGTAGCAGTAAATGCAACACAAATACAAAAAGATATGGTAGCAGATTTAGGAGAAAGAGCAGAGAAAATTAGAGCAGGTGTTGTTAAAGTCTGGGAAGATAATATGTTAGCAATAACAAACGAGGGAAGAAAATTAGCTCTGGATCAAAGACTTATAAATAGTCAGTTACCAGATGATGAAAATAGCAAAGTGAATACTTGTGTAAAAAATGTATATGAAGTATGGGAAAAAACAAAAGATAAAAAATCTACACAGCTTGTATTTTGCGACTTATCTACACCAAAGTCATTAGGTGCAGATGATAATCCTTATGAAATGGAATTAGTAAATGGAATATGGAAATGCAAAGAAAGAGAGTTTACAGATGTATATACAGATATGAAAAGAAAGCTAATTGAGAAAGGAATACCAGAGAATGAAATTGCATTTATTCACGAGGCAACATCAGAGGCTAAAAAGGAAGAATTGTTTGACAAAGTGCGTAGTGGAGAAATAAGAGTTTTAATGGGTAGCACTTTCAAAATGGGAGCTCGGAACGAATGTGCAAGATAGAATTATAGCACTTCATAATTTAGACTGTCCGTGGACAAGTGCTAATCTAATACAAAGAATAGGTAGAGCAGTAAGACAGGGAAATATGAATGAATTAGTTCATATTTATAACTATGTAACGCAAGGAACTTTTGACGCATATATGTATCAGTTAATAGAGCAAAAACAAACATTTACAAGTCAAATAATGACTTCTAAAACACCTATAAGAAGTATGGAAGATATAGACGAAAGAGCATTAGACTATGCAGAAATAAAAGCACTAGCAACACGGAAATGAACACATTAAAGAAAAAACAGAGTTAGAGGCAAAAACAACAAAACTAAAAATGCTAAAACAAAGTTATTTGAGTCAAAAATATGATTTAGAAGAAATGGTAAATAGAAAATACCCACAAGAAATAAAAGAATGCAACGAAACAATAGAAAGTTTAAAACAAGATAATAAATATCTAAAAGAAAATACAACTATAAATGCAGATAATTTTTCTCCTATGAAAATAAATGAACAAGTGTATAATGAAAGAGCAAAAGCAGGTGAAAAAATACTAGAACTATGTAAAAGTGTAAAAGATACAAAAGGAGTATATATAGGAGATTATAGAGGTTTCAAAATGTATTTAGAGTTCAATACATTTGAGAAAGTATTTCAAGTAGCATTAAAGAATATACAAACTTATAGGGCAACATTGGGAAATGATAAAATAGGTGTAATAACTCGTATCAATAATGTTTTAGAATCAATGGAGAAAATGTTAGAAAACAATGAGCAAAAGTTACAAAATATAGAATTACAATGTAAAAATGCAAAAGACACATTATCAATTCCATTTGCACAAGAACAGGAACTACAAGAAAGTTTAGCAAGATTAAAAGAAGTAAATAAGCTACTAAAAATAGGAGATACAAAGGAAAAAGAAGTAATAGATATTGATGATGAAGAAAACGAAGAAATAGAAGAATATTCAAAAAGTAAAAGTAGAGAATATGTAAGATAAAATCAAAAGTATAAATAAGAAAAAATTTCTCATATTGCACATTTCCTTTATATATAAACTTAACATAATATATAGCTATAGGAGGTAAATGTATTATGAAAAAATTTTTAGAAAGGAACATTTTAGATGAACTGTATGAGCTAAAAGGAGATGAGTTTGCAGACAATATTTTAAAGGAGATGTCAAAACAGAAAAAAGAACTTGAATCGTTAGCTATTGAAGAAAAGCTAACAGAAAAAATTAAAGAAGTTGTTACAGATGAGAAAAAACAAAATGAAATACTAAACTTGCTTAATAAATTTGAATTAGCAACTGGAGATGATGATGACTTCTGGAACAAAATGTATTACAAATTGGGAGCTTATGACTGTATAAGAATGAATGAAATAGTAAAAAGCAGTATAGAAAAAGAAACAGAGGCACTAATGGAGAAAATAGAACAAAATAATAAAGCACAAAAAGGTGCAGAAGTAAATAAGACAATGTTTTTTGACGAGTGTTCAGACGAGTTATACGATTACTTAAATACTAATAGAGTAAGGCTATTAAAAGAAAATACAGAATACAGAGAACTAGAAACAAAAAGAGAAAAAATAAAAGCAGAAAATCCAAATGTAAGAGCTTTTTTAGAAGATAAAGAGGCAATACAATTAACAGCTAATGAATCAAAATTGGTTTTAGAAGTTTTAGAAATAGAGGGAGATATAGATACTATTGAAACAATAGAAACTTTTAAATTAGGTGCTAGAGAAATGTTACTTTTCTTCAAACAAATGAGGTTACTGTAAAAGATATAAAACAGAATAAGGAGATAGTCTATAACTAACTCCTTACTTTGTTTATATGTTGCATTTCTAATAAAATGTATTTGTCAAGTTTTTGGCTTTGTTTTAGTATTTTATCGTATGAAGCATTTTGTGAAATCAACTTTTCAAGTTTTGCAGTATTTTTTAAAACTAATAAGCATATTTTTGAATCCATAAAATCAGCTCCTCTCTTAATACAATTATATCAAATTTACATAAGATATACTTGCGAAATTTGTCGAACGCAATAAAATTGTTAAATTTCGTAGAAATTTAAGTATTCTTATGATATAATCATCTCGATAGATAGTAAGTTGTAGAGGAGAGATAAATATGATACCAAGAATATGGTAAGATCACGAGTTATTTCGTGATAAGAACATTATTACAGTAACTCGTATAAAAATACGAAATGTAATAAAGGAGTAAATAAATGGATTTAATAGTAAAAGCAAAAAATATAGATTTAGAATATAATGGAAGACAAATTTTAAATATTGATAATTTAGAAATATATAACTATGATAAAATCGGAATAGTAGGAAAAAATGGTAGTGGCAAAACAACATTATTAAAAGTCTTATTAGGACAAATAGAATTAAAAACAGCAGAGATTAAAACTTATGGAAAAATATCATATATTCCACAATTAGAGCAAATAGATATAACCAACATAGAAGATAAATCTATATTAGGTAAATTAAATGTTCATAATGTAGAAGGTAATAATCTATCAGGAGGAGAAGAAACAAAATTAAAAATAGCAAAAGCATTATCAGAAAATAGTGATGGCATATTTGCAGATGAACCTACTTGTAATTTAGATAAAGACAGTATTGATTATATAACAAAAACATTAAAATATTATTCTGGAAGTGTAGTAGTAATCAGCCACGATAGATATTTTTTAGATGAAGTTGTAAATAAGATATGGGAAATTGAAAATGGCAAAATTACAGAATATTGGGGGAATTATACAGATTATATAGAACAAAAAGAACAAGAAAAGCAAACCCACTTAAAAAAATATGAACAATATATAAATGAAAAGCAAAGGCTAGAAAAAATAATTACTGAAAAACAAAAGCAAGCACAAAAAGTTGGAAAAAGTAAAAATCAAAAAAGTACAGAAAATGGTGGAAGATTAGCACATCAAAAATCAACAGGGAGTAAAGAAAAAGCACTTCATAAATCAGCAAAAGCAGTAGAAAAAAGAATAGAAGAGCTAGAAGAAATAAGTAAACCAATAAAAGAAAGGCAAATACATTTTAGAATTAGTGGTTCGCTTGAGATATATAATCCTGTTCCAATTATGAGTGATAATCTAAATAAAAAAATTGGTAATAAAATAATATTTGAAGATGCAAAATTTAAAATACCACTTGGCAAAAAAGTAGCAATTACTGGAGCAAATGGAACTGGAAAAACCACATTAATAAAAATGATTTTAAATAAAGAAACTGGAATAGAAATATCTCCCAAAGTACAAATTGGTTATTTTGCACAAAATGGATATAAGTTTGAAAAAGAAAAAAATGTTTTAGAGTTTTTAAAAGAAGAATCAGATTATCAGGTGTCAGAAATAAGAAGTATGATAGCAATGTTAGGATTAAACCAAAATGTAATTACTAGAAAAATGAAAACATTAAGTGGTGGAGAAATTGTAAAAATATTATTATGTAAAATGTTGCTTGGAAGATATAATGTACTAATTATGGATGAACCTAATAATTATTTAGATATACCAAGTATAGAAGCATTAGAAAGCCTTATGAAACAATATAAAGGTACAATAATATTTATATCACATGATAAACGATTAGTACAAAATGTAGCAGATATTGTATATGAAATTAAAGATAATAAAATAATGGAATAACATAACAATAAATTACATGTATACTGTTAGATGTAAATAAATGAATTTACATCTAATTTTTTTGGTTGTAAAATTATTTACAAAGAATTTAAGTTAGAACATCAAA
>JAAWKD010000040.1 GCA_022797215.1 Clostridia bacterium | reverse complement strand
CCGCAAGGAGAGCAACGACTTCGAAAACTTCGATATGCAGAAAGACGGCCTATCCAGCGACTGTATCTACGAAGTATTCGAGTCGTCCATACAAAAGGGCTGAGAATAAAGAGTTTTTCACAGTTTCCACAATTAGTTTTGTGTTGGCATTTTCTTTCATTTCTTTTTCAATTTTTTCACAAGCATGCATTACTGTGGAATGATCTCTTTTTCCAAAAGCTTGTCCTATCTTAGGAAAGGAGATTTGAGCTACATTCTTACATAAGTACATAGCAACTTGCCTTGGGAAGACAACATCACTTGACCTCCTAGAACCTTTTAAATCATCTAAAGTAACATCAAAATACTTGCTAACAACTTCCTGAATATAGTCTATAGAAAGAACTCTATTTTTGTGGGATACCACATCTGCAATTGCTTCTTCTGACAAAGCAATGCTAAAAGGTTGATTTTTTAATTTTGAGGTAGCTACTAATTTATTTAATACCCCTTCTAATTCTCTAATATTCGTGTCTATTTTTGTTGCAATATTAGATAGAATATCATTATCTATAATCAAACCATCTAATTGTACTTTTTTTTGTAAAATGGCCATACGAGTTTCATAATCGGGATTTGAGATATCAGCAATTAGTCCCCATTCAAAACGAGTTCTTAAACGGTCTTCTAATGGTTGAATATCTCTTGGTGGCCTATCACTAGAAAGAATAATTTGTTTTCCAGCAGAATGTAACTCATTAAATGTATGAAAAAATTCTTCTTGATTACTCTTTCTACCTGCTAAAAATTGAATATCATCAATTAACAAAACATCTGTATTACGGTATTTGGCACGGAAATTTTCCATTTTTCCTTCTTTAATACCAGCAATTAAATGATTATTAAATTGTTCTGAAGTAACATATAAGATACTGGCATTAGGATTGTGTTTTAATATTTCATTTCCAATAGAATGCATCAAGTGCGTTTTTCCCAGCCCCACACCTCCATATAAAAACAAAGGATTGTAAGCTGTTCCAGGCGCCTCGGATACAGCCAATGCGGCAGCATGTGCAAATCGGTTATTCTCCCCTACAACAAAACTATCAAAAGTATACTTGGGATTCAAATTAGATTTGTTATATAAGTTGCCTAATGGACGGTTTTGCATATTCATTGAATTAGTGCTATTTTGTAAATCAGAATTTGGGTCTGTAGCATGACAAGTAATTAAAATCGTATAATTAATATTGGTTAAAAATGCAAAAGTAGTTTGAATTAATGGAAGATATCTCCCCTCTATCATATTTTTATGTACATCAGAAGGAACATATAAAGTAATAGTTGTATCTTCTATAGAATTTATTTGAATTGGTTGTATCCATGTTGTAAAAGCTATTTGATTAAGTTCGGGTCTTAATAATTCTTTTGCTTTGGTAAGTAGTTCTTCTATTTCTGCTCTTTGCATTTCTTTCATCCTTCCAGTAAAACATTTTTATTTTTGAAATGATTATGTTGAGTTATCCACAATCTTATACACAACTGTGGATAAGTAAACCAAATAATCATTAAAAAATAAACAAAAAAACGAAAAATTGACATAATTTTTTAAAAATAATTTATTTCAGATATATAAAAAAATAAAAAATTACATGTTAAATTTACAGCTTTTTGATATTTTATAAATTTTCGTATTGAAAATTGCTGAAAAGCTAATTTCCCTATACGTGTACATCATATCAAAAACATAATCTATTCGTCAATACTATTAAAAAATTTCTTTTGAAATATTGACATAATTATATTTTAGGGTGTATAATGATAAAGCTTATATAAGGTAAATTGTTTTGTGTAAAAGCAAAATGAAATATAAAGACAATTGAGAAAGTAGGAGGTGCTAATAATGAAAAGAACATACCAACCAAAAAAGAGACAAGAACAAAAAGAACATGGTTTTATGAAAAGAATGAAAACAAAATCAGGAAGAAATGTGCTAAAAGCAAGACGTGCAAAAGGTAGAAAAAAATTAAGTGCTTAAAACATAAGGGTCACGTAGAAAATGTGACCTTTTTTGAGTTCTAGATTTTGATACAATTTGAATTGAGTGATTAAAATGAGAAAAATGAGAACATTGAAGAAAAACTATGAATTTCAAAATGTTTTAAATAAAGGAAAATTTTATATAGGGAAACAAATTACAATTTATATTATGCCAAGTAGAGAAGATGCAAACCGTATAGGAATAGCAATTTCTAGTAAAGCATATCATGCAGTGAAAAGAAATGAGATAAAAAGAAAAATAAGAGAAAATTATCGCTTGTTAGCAAATGATTTAAAAAAAGGCTATCATATTGTTTTTCTATGGAATAAAAAAGTGCCAGTAGAACAACTTGATTTTCATATAATTAGCCAGGATATGAAATATATTTTTTCTAAGGCAGGAATATTGGTATGAAAAGAGTTTGTATTTGGTTGTTAAAGGCATATCAAAGAGGAATTTCACCATTTTTGGGGGCGAAGGGAATACATTGTAAGTTTTATCCAAGTTGCTCAGAATATATGTTACAAGCAATTCAAAAATATGGTTGCATAAAAGGGAGCGCCTTAGGAATAAAACGATTGTTAAGATGTCATCCATTTGCCAAAGGGGGATATGACCCTTTAAATTAGAATAGACTAGGAGGAAATTATGGGATTTATCTCAGAACTATTTGGTTACATATTAAATTGGCTATATGGACTAGTGAATAATTATGGACTTGCCATCATTATTTTTTCTATTCTTTTAAGAGTAATATTAATACCAATTACGATTAAACAACAAAAATCCATGAAAAAATCTGCAGCTCTTCAAGAGCAGATGGCAGAAATCCAAAAGAAGTATAAAAATAATCCGGAAAAATTAAATCAAGAAACAATTCAATTGTATCAAAGAGAAAAGATGAGTCCTTTTAGTGGATGTTTGACTTCTATTTTGCAATTGGTAATTATTTTATCTGTATTCTGGCTTGTTAGCCAACCACTTACTTATATGAAACGTATTGATCCACAAATTATTGAAACATATACAAATGAAATGAAAGAAAGTGAGTTCAATCCAAACAATAGTTATGTACAAATTAGTGTATTAGATTATGCAGAAACAAAATATCAAGAAATAGAAGAAAAATTAAAGCAGGAAGATATAGAAAATAGGGAAGAATTAGAAAATAAAAGGAATGATTACAATCAACTAAGATTAAACATGGAATTTTTAGGAATTGATTTAAGTAAAGTGCCAACACAAAGCTTAAATGATTGGAGAGTATATATTATTCCAGGACTATATGTAATAACTTCATTTATTTCTATTCGATTAACCACAATGACTCAAAACAAGAAGAAAAAGAAAAAAGAAGAAATTGTTATGGAAAATGGAGAAGTAAAAGAAGAACCAGATCCAATGGAACAAATGCAAGCAATGAACAAAAGTATGACTTATATGATGCCAATTATGTCAGTTATGATTGCAGTTATTGCGCCACTTGGTCTTGCTTTATATTGGCTTATGAGTAATATTTTAATGATTATAGAAAGACTAATAATTAATAAAATTATGGAAAGCAAAGAAGAGAAGAACGAGGAGGAGAAGGCAAATGGCTAAAACAATTATTGCAGAAGGAAGAACTTCTACAGAGGCTATAGAAAAAGGATTGAATGAATTAGGTGTTTCTAAAGATAGAGTAGATATAAAAATATTAGAAAGTGACGATAAAAGAAGTTTTTTTAGTATCTTAGCTCCAAGAATTGTAAAAGTAGAAATGACATTAAAAGAGGGAGGAGAGCTTAAAAGAAATACAAACCACAAACAAGAAGGACATAGACAAGAAAATCGTCAAAAACCATTAAAGGAAGAATATAAACCTCGAATGGAAAAAGAAAAAGTTCATTTAAAACCAGAAGAATTAGAAAGTGCTATAAAAAATTTAAGAGAGTTCTTAAAAGAGTTTGTTTCAAAAGTAGCAGATATGCAATATGAAATTCATTCAGATGAAAACTATATCTATGTAGAAATGAAAGGCGAAGATGCAGGAACCTTTATTGGATATAGAGGGGAAACTTTAAATGCGTTGCAAACAATTTTAACAAGCATAGCAAATAAGCATTTAGAAGCAAAAGCACATATTATTCTAGATATTGCAAACTACCGTGAAAAAAGACAAAAGTCATTAGAAGAATTAGCAGACAAGCTTTCTAAAACAGTTATTAGAACTGGAAAGCAACTCACACTAGAACCAATGTCAGCTTATGAGAGAAAAATAATTCATAACCGCTTACAAGCAAGTGAGCAAGTAAAAACTTATAGTATTGGTGAAGAACCATATAGAAAAGTGGTAATTAGTAAAAAATAAATCGGAAGTCAAAGTTCGGATTTTAGCTAAGTAAAAGGCTATTTCTAACTTTGACTTCTTTTGTAGGAGATGATAAATATGTCAACAATAGCAGCAATTGCTACCGCACCTTCCAATGGAGGAATTGGAATTATCCGTATGAGTGGAAAAGAATGTTTTAAAATCTTGAATCAAATATTTAGACCGTTAAATCCACAGAAAATAGAGGATATTTCAGGTTATACTATCAAATATGGGTACATTGTAAATATAAAAACTGGAGAGAACATGGATGAAGTTTTAGTATCCTATTTTAAAAGCCCTAAAAGTTATACAACAGAAGATATGTGCGAAATTAATTCACATGGTGGAATGGTCATAGAACAAGAGATTTTAAAACAATGTTTGTTAGCTGGAGCAGAACTAGCTGAACCAGGAGAATTCACTAAAAGAGCTTTTTTAAATGGAAGAATTGACTTATCACAAGCAGAAGGAGTTATTGATTTAATTAATAGTAAAACTGCTAAAGAAGCCAAAGCTTCTTTTCAACAATTGGAAGGAGAACTGTCTCAAAAGATTCAAGAAATTAGAAAGATGCAATTAGACATTATAGCGGACATAGAGGCTTCCATTGATTATCCAGAGTATGATGATGTAGAAGAAGTTACTAGTCAAAGATTAAAAAAGGTATTAATTGAAATACGAGAAAAATTGATAAGGTTAGAAGAAAGCTATAATAATGGTAGAATTCTCAAGGAAGGGATTCGTACTGTTATTGTAGGAAAACCCAATGCAGGAAAATCTTCCCTTTTAAATGCCATTTTAGGTGAAGAAAGGGCCATTGTTAGTAACATTGAAGGAACAACAAGAGATACGATTGAGGAATTTGTAACAATTCATGGAATTCCTCTAAAACTAATTGATACAGCAGGAATTAGAAATGCAAAAGATGAGGTGGAAGAAATAGGCGTCCAAAAAGCTCTTAAATTAATAAAAAAAGCGGATTTGGTAATAGACATTATTGACAACACAAAAGAGCTTAAAAACGAAGATAAAGAGATTCTGAGCATGTTAACAGAAAAAGTGGCGATAATACTGCTTAATAAAATAGATGAAGGAGATTTTCATTTAGAAGATAAAGAAGAAATAAAGGAAACGAAAAAACCGATTATTAAAATCTCAGCAAAAACGAAAGAAGGAATAGAGGAACTATATCAAAAGATTATAGAAATGTTTCAAATTAATCAAATGGAAATAGAACAAGGAAATTTAGTGACAAATATGAGACATAAAAACCAAATTCATAAAGCAGTAGAGGCTATTGAAGAGGCACAAATAGTATTAGAACAGGAACTACCTATTGATTTAATTTCTGTACCAATGAAACAATCTCTAGAAGAACTAAGTGCTATTACTGGAGAGAAGGTTTCCGAAGATATTATATCAGAGATATTTTCAAAATTCTGTCTAGGAAAGTAAATAAAAATTAACTAATAGATTTGCCAGAACACTCATTCTTGTTTCATAAAAAACGAGAAAATGTTTTGACGAAACATATAAAAAGGAAGGGAATAAGATATGAAATATGATGCAGGGAAATATGATGTAGCAGTTATTGGAGCAGGGCATGCAGGATGCGAGGCGGCATTGGCAACTGCAAGACTAGGTCTTCGTACATTGCTTTTTTCTATTAGTCTAGAAGCAGTAGCGAATATGCCTTGCAATCCACATATAGGAGGAAGCTCTAAAGGACATCTTGTGATGGAAATTGATTGTCTTGGTGGAGAAATGGGAAAGAATATTGACAAAACGTATACCCAATTAAGAATGTTGAATACTTCTAAAGGACCAGCAGTATATTCTTTAAGAGCACAAGCAGATAGAAAAAAATATCAAATAGAAATGAAGCATACCTTAGAAAAACAGGAGAATCTTTATTTAAAGCAAGCAGAAATAATCGATATAGGTGTAGAAGATGGAAGTGTAAAGTGGGTAGAAACGAATATTGGAGCAATATACCAAGTAGATAATGTAATATTAGCAACAGGAACATATTTAAAAGGAAAAATTTATATAGGAGAAGTATCTTATAAAAGTGGACCAGATGGCGTATTTCCTGCAAATAAATTATCGGACATGCTTACCAAAATGGGAATAGAACTAGTAAGGTTTAAAACAGGAACACCTGCTAGAATCAATAAAAATACGATTGACTTTTCAAAAATGGAAATACAAAATGGGGACGAACACCCAAAAGCTTTTTCTTTCGAAGATACAATTGAAGAGGAGGCAGAGCAGTTGCCTTGTTATTTAACATATACAACTTCTGAAACACATGAAATTATTAGAAAGAATTTACATCGTTCACCATTATATGCAGGAGAAATAACAGGAACAGGACCTAGATATTGTCCTTCTATAGAAGATAAGGTGGTTCGTTTTGCTGATAAAGAAAGACATCAGATATTTGTTGAGCCAATTGGAAGAGATACAGATGAAATGTATATTCAAGGAATGAGCTCTTCTCTTCCTGAAGATGTTCAAATAGCCATGTATCGTACAATTCCTGGATTAGAAAAGGCTGAATTTACAAGACCAGCATATGCAATAGAATATGATTGTATAGATCCTTCTGAGTTGAAGTTATCATTAGAACATAAAAAGATTAGTGGAATGTTTTTTGCAGGACAAATTAATGGAACATCTGGATATGAAGAGGCAGCAGCTCAAGGGATTATTGCGGGAATTAATGTGGCACAAAAAGCAAAAGGAAAAGAACCTGTGATTTTAGACCGTTCGCAGGCATATATTGGGGTCTTAATTGATGATATTGTAACAAAAGGAACAAACGAACCATATAGAATGATGACTTCTAGAGCAGAATATAGGTTATTGTTAAGACAAGACAATAGCGATTTAAGATTAACAGAAATAGGCCATGAAGTAGGGTTGATTTCAGAAGAACGTTATCAAAAGTTTTTAAGGAAAAGAGATGCTATTGAAAAAGAGGTAGAAAGATTAGAAAGTACAGTGATTAAGCCAACAGACAAAGTTAATCAGTTTTTAGAAAGGTATCAATCTTCTCCATTAACAACTGGTGCTAAATTAGCAGAATTATTAAGAAGAACTGAGTTAAAATACGAAGATTTAAAAGAAATCGATGAGCAAAGAGAATGTTTACCAAAAGAAGTAGCTGAGGAAGTAGAGATTGAAGTAAAATACAAAGGGTATATTAAATTACAACAACAGCAAGTGGAAAAATTTAAGAAGTTAGAAAGAAAATTATTACCACAAGAAATTGATTATGAGGCAATTAAAGGGCTAAGAATAGAGGCAAGACAAAAATTAAATAAAATAAAGCCAAATTCAGTAGGGCAAGCTTCAAGAATATCTGGTGTTTCACCAGCTGATATATCGGTTTTATTAATCTATTTAGAACAGCAAAAAGGATAGAGAGAAGAAAAAGGAGAGAAAGTGCGTGGAGGAAAAAGAGTTTAAAGAAGAATTGCTAAAAAGGGCAAAGCAGTTCCAAAGAGGTTTATCAGAGAAAGAACAAAATCAATTTTATCAATATATGCAGCTATTGCTTATGTGGAATGAAAAAATGAATTTAACAGCAATAATAGAACCAAAAGAAATATTAATTAAGCATTTTATAGATAGTATGAGTATTAGTCCATATATAGAAGAAAATGAAAAAGTGTTAGATGTAGGTACAGGAGCAGGATTCCCAGGAATACCACTTAAAATTGTATTATCACAAAATAATTTTACCTTACTAGATTCTTTAAATAAGAGGATAAACTTTCTAAATGAAGTCATAAGGAATTTAAAACTAGAAAAAATAGAAACAGTTCATGGAAGAGCAGAAGAGTTTTGCAAAATAGCAAAAAGACGAGAAGGGTATGATATTGTAACTTCAAGAGCAGTTGCTAAATTGAATACTTTGCTAGAATATATGTTGCCATTTGTAAAGATAGGTGGAAAATGTATTTGTATGAAGTCATTAGAAATAGAAGAAGAGTTAAATAATGCTAATAGAGCAATAGAGATTTTAGGAGGAGAAGTAGAAAAGGTAGAAACTATTACTTTAGAAAATACAGATATAACTAGAAAAATAGTAATTATTAAGAAAATAAAAGAAACTCCAAAAAAATATCCAAGAAAGGCTGGAATGCCTAGTAAAGATCCGATTATATAAAAAATATATAAAATCAAGTATGATAATAATAACGTTTGTTGTTACGGTTGATGTCTTCTTATGTACAAAAGTACAAATATTAGAAGACATTTTTTTTGTATATTTTTTGAAAATTCATTGACATATTTGCAATATTTTTATATCATTAATATGTTATATTTTTGAAGAAAATGTATATAAAATAAAGATAAAAAAGAAAGAAGAAAATCAGTAGAATGCTAGAGTAGCAAGAGATATATCAAAAATACAACGGTTTACATAAAACAAAGAGAGGAGAAAAGCATTGGGAAAGATTATTGCAATAGCAAACCAAAAAGGTGGTGTAGGAAAAACAACAACCGCGATTAACTTTAGTACTTTACTTGCTAAAAGAGGGAAAAAGGTTTTATTAATAGATGCTGATCCACAAGGAAATGCAACTAGTGGAATTGGAATGGATAAAAATGTGGAGTTTTCTGTATATGATCTAATTATTAATGATGAAGTAGATCCAAAAGAGACTATTCAGAAGACAGAAATTAAGAATTTGTCTATTTGTCCATCTAATATTAACTTAGCAGGAGCAGAGGTAGAACTTGTATCGATGATGTCTAGAGAATACAGAATGAAAGAAAAACTAGATATGATAAAAGAAAAATACGATTATGTTATCATTGACTGCCCACCATCTTTAGGGCTAATTACACTAAATTCTTTTACAGCAGCAGATAGCGTATTAATTCCTGTACAATGTGAATATTATGCACTAGAAGGCTTAGGACAATTACTAAATACAGTGCAATTAGTACAAAAACATTTAAACAAAGAGTTTGAAATAGAAGGAGCACTCCTTACAATGTATGATATAAGAACAAACTTATCAAATCAAGTTGTAAAGGAAGTTACAAAGTATTTTGGTGATAAAGTATATAAAACTGTTATTCCAAGAAATATTAAGCTAAGTGAAGCTCCAAGCTATGGAATGCCAATATCAGTTTATGATGCAAGGTCAAAAGGAGCTAAAAGCTATGATAAATTTGTAAAAGAATTTTTAAAGGGAAATGAAAGTGATAGTACCAACAAAGGAAGACATGCAGTATAGATAAACAGTAAGGAGGAAAAAAGATGCCAGCTAAAAAAACGGGATTAGGTAAGGGATTAGAAGCATTATTTAATGAAAACCAGTTGACTAAAGAGGAAGAAAAGAAATTAAAAGACGGAGAGGAAATTGTTCAAAAGATTAAAGTAATAGAGATTGAACCTAACAAAAATCAACCAAGAAGAAATTTTCCCACAGAGTCAATAGAGGAACTCGCAAAATCGGTTGAAAAATATGGTGTTATTCAGCCAATTATTGTAACAAAACAAGATGGATATTATGAGATTGTTGCAGGAGAAAGACGCTGGAGGGCTGCTAAAAAGGCAGGCTTAAAAGAAATGCCTTGTATTGTAAGAGAAAATGATAGTCGTACAAATAAGGAAATAGCACTAATTGAAAATATTCAAAGAGAAGACTTAAACCCAATTGATAAAGCAAGAGGGTTTAGGCAATTACTAGAGGAATATGGAATGACACAACAGCAATTGGCCGATACTGTAGGGCTAAATAGGAGTACAGTTACGAATGTTTTACGTTTGTTAAATTTAGATGAGAGAGTTATGCAATTAGCAATAGAGGGAAAGATATCAGAAACACATTGTAGATCGTTACTCGCTTACACAGAGCCAGATGAACAATATGAAATGGCACTTAGAATTATTGAAAAAGGTGAAAGTGTAAATGATCTCGAAAAAAGAGTACAGGCAAAGAAAAAAGTACCTAAGAAAGATGAAGCTCGTAGAGAAGCTATTTGTAGAGATATTGAAGACAGTTTTCAAAGCTTTTTTGGTACAAAGGTAAAATTAAATGCAGGAAAAAGAAGTGGTAAAATTATTATTCAATATTCTACTAATGATGAATTAGAAAGAATTTTAGGACTAATTAAGTAAAATACTGTTTGATAAGTTAATTAAGGCGAATTAGTTGGTGACTAAATGGTGACCAAACACCTAAATTTCCAAAAATTCCTATTGACAAACATAGGCTAAATATGTTAATATAAATACTGTTATCGGCTTAGATAACAGTCAGATGCAGAGGTGGTCGAGTTGGTTTATGGCACCAGTCTTGAAAATTGGCGTAGGTTAATAGCCTACCGTGGGTTCGAATCCCACCCTCTGCGCCAAAATTTATTAAATATGTAGGTGTACCCAAGTGGTTGAAGGGGACAGTTTGCTAAACTGTTAGGGTTCGTAAGGGCCGCGGAGGTTCAAATCCTCTCACCTACGCCAAGAAATAATACAAAGAGATATTTAATCTTTGTATTATTTTTTTTTGATAATTACAATATTATAATGATAAAACCACAATGAATAGAATAAGAGAAATAAAAAGCTATTTAATAAAATAATAAATAATAAAAATATGATAATTAAAAATAAATTAACAAAATAATAAATAATAAAAATATGATAATTAAAAGTAAATTAACAAAATAATAAATAATAAAAATATGATAATTAAAAGTAAATTAACAAAATAATGAATAATAAAAATATGATAATTAAAAATGAATTAATAAAATAATAAATAATAAAAATATGATAATTAAAAATGAATTAATAAAATAATAAATATTAAATAAAGTAATAATTAATAAAAGTAAATTTGAATAATAAAAAAGTTCACAAAATATATTAATAAATAATAAAGACGCAGAAAGGAAATAGAAATTCATAAAGTAATATGTATAAAAATAAAAAGGAAAAAAGATTTCATATATGTAAAAATGTACAAGAAAGATTAAGATGGAAAAGAACACTAACACACAACAAAAATATAAAACTGTAAGAAAGAACGAATGTCATATTGACAAAGTAAAAAGAGAGGCAAAATAGAGAAGCAAGAGGAAGACGAGGAATTTATTTAGACAAGACGTGAAAATCAGAGCGAAATATTGATAAAATTAAGGAAAAAAATGCCATGAAGTCCTTCGGAGAAAAGAAAAAATTGCAAAATAAGAAGAATAGTAAAATAGAAAACATAGGTAGACATAACACGTGAATAAAGAAGTATATAAACAAGTATAAAATATGAGGTTTGTGTGGTGTAGAGAAAATTTGAAATGATAGTTTACAATTTGACAACAGAACAGAGGAAAATGAAAACACCAGATTCGTATGTAAAAGAGAGAAAGGTTTAAGGTTGTATAATAAAAAAGATGGAAAAGCT
Organism: Clostridia bacterium; assembly: GCA_022797215.1. GTDB lineage: Bacteria > Bacillota > Clostridia > TANB77 > CAG-508 > CAG-273. The sequence continues at coordinate 4,744 of JAAWKD010000040.1, read as the reverse complement.
AGAAAAAAAAGAACTTAAAAAATGATAAAAAGATACAAAAAATAAGTAGCTAAAATAAATATAATAAAAATAGAAAATAAAAACGAAAAGTAAAAAATAAGAAGTGAAAATAATAACTAAAAGTAAAAAATGAAAAGAGTAAAAAGAATTTAATTATAAAAAAATGGAATTTGAAAGTTATACTAAAAACAAAAATGTAATTATAAACAAAAAAGAAAAAATGAAAAATAGAAAAGTAAAAAATTAATTCAAAAAATAAAATAAAAAAGTGGAAAAGTAAAAAGACAAATTTTAAAGATAAAAATAAAAAATAGAAAAGAAAATTAAAAAATAAATTTCCAAAAATAAAATAGGAAAATAAAAAAGTAAAAAATGAATTTTGAAAAAAATAAAATGAAAAATAGAAAAGCAAAAAATGAATTTCAAAAAATAAAATGAAAAATAGAAAAGCAAAAAATGAATTTCAAAAAATAAAATGAAAAAAAAGAAAATTAAAAAATGAATTCTGAAAATAAAAAACAAAAATAGAAAATAAAGAGTGAGTTTTGAAAAGATAAAACATAAAAAATTAATTTAATAAAATTAAAAAAGAAAAATAGCAACTGAAAAAGTATAGAAAAAAAGAAAAACATATAGTAAGAAAAGATAAAGTTATATTAAAAATAAAAAAGTAAAATAAAAATAAGAAAAGGTCCTCGACTGAAAGAAGATTAAGAAAAAAGCCTCTAACAAATCGAGAAAAAATTTTGGGAGAATAAGTGAAAAAAGGGGAGTCTCTGATATAAAATGAAGAGATCATTTTTAGAAGAAAGGGAATGACAAAAAGGCAATTGATAAAAGCTAAAGAATGAGGAGGAATAAGGGGAAGATACTAAAGGAAAGAAAAGAAAAATGTTAAAAAGAAGTAAAAATAGAGAATTTAAGAGGAAGGAAATAGCGTTAAAGTATTGCGGAATAAGTAAAAGAGATAAAATAGTGTAGAAATTTCTAAAAACAATAAGAAGTATACATAATGTATAAAGAGAAAGGAGAAGAATAAGAGCGTCTGAGCGAAGAGAGGATAAGAATATATTAAAATTGACAATTTGCCATAGAAGAGATGGAATAGAAAAGAGGGGAAAGAATACAAAAAATGGAATTGAAATTTGTAAAAAGCTAGATAAAAATGTGTGGCATAAGAAGAGAAAAATATGAAGTATAAAAAAGAAAAAAAACAGTCAATAATTTTTAAAATTATTAACTATTTTTAACATTAAATTTCATAAATATCAAAAATACTCACTTCACCAATTTTGTTAAAATTATTTTTTATATAAGAAATTACCTCTAAAGGAGTTTGCCAATTTAATTTATACTGATTATTTTTAATTAATATTTTTGTTCCTTTTTTTAATTGATTTATTTTTTCAATTTGTCCAATTTCTCCTTGACTTCCTAAATTACCTTTTAAAAACATATCAAAATTTTTATGATATTGATTTAGAGAAATCATATAAATGGCTGCTTCAGAATCTAATATATATACATTAGTATGTTCATTTAATAAAATATAATTATCAATTGTATTTATTTTATTTTTTAATTGATCTGAAATAGGAATATTTTTATAATGATTAATCAAATGATTTTTTTCTGGATTATTAAAATATTCATTTAGTAATATACAAGAAGTAATAACATAACAAATTAATCCAATAGCAATTAACCCTTTTAAAAATTCGTATAAAAATACTCTTATTTTTATCAATGAATTTTGTTTAGTATCTTTATTTACTCTTTTTCTATTTTCCAAGTTATGAATAGAAGAGATAAATTGAAATAATAGATAAGCAAATAAAGTTAAAAATGGAGTAACTCCTATTAAAAAATGAATATGGTCTGAAATAGGATAAATAACAATTAATGATGCAAGGCTATAGGCATAAAAACCATATAAATTTTTTTGTTTTTTCACTAATAAATAAATTCCACTAATAAAAATGAAAATAGGCAATCCAATACTTAATGATTTAATAGCAATATTTTGCGAGGAAACTAGTGTAGTATAAGAAATAGAATTGCTAAAGGTTTTTATTCCTAAAATAGTATAATCTATAAAATCATAAAAAGCATTAGTACAGACTAAGTAAATAACTAAAATAAAAATGGGTATCAAAATTCCTAATATTTTAATCATTGAAAATTTAAAATAGAGCTTAAAATTCATTTTATTTTTTAATGTAAAAATAGGAAATAAGACACTAACAAAGCTAATAAGTATACCAGTAGTTTGTTTTAGTAAAATACAACAGCCACAAACAAAACCGACTATAAAATAATGAAAAAGTGATAAATTAGATTGATTAAGATGTTTTAGCTCTAAATATATTAAAATAAATGTTAAAAATAATATAGCAAAATTATAGTCGATACAAATATGCTCTTTTAATAGGACGAATAAGACAAATAAAAAAGATAAACTATATAAAGTAGATACTTTTAGTCTTTTTAGTATTTGATAAGCCATAAAAAAGATACTAGAAATTAATCCAATAGCTAATCCCCTCATGACAATTAGTTCATTACCCAATAACTTCAAAAATAATCCTGCAATAAAAGGGAGCAATGGAGTTTGAAGCATATTGAAATCTCGATAAGGAACTAAACCATCAGTAATATTTCTAGCAAAATTATAATTCCAAATTTCATCTAAATTACTTAAATTTCTAGATAAGATAATAGGGGAAATCACAAGTGTAATGCAAATAAAAATGAGAATATTAAAATAATGTGATTTCCAATAAGTTTTCATTTTTGAATACATAATAATCTCCTATTATTTTGATTCATCAATATTAATTTTTCTATCAATAATATATTGTGGTCGTCCTTTTACTTCATCGTAAATTCTAGCAATATATTCACCAATCATCCAAAGTGAAATTAAGATAATACCACTTAGAAATGTCATAGTAACCATTAAAGAAGTCCAACCAGCAGTTAAATTATGCCAATGAAAAATAAAAGATAAAATAGCATAAATTAAAACTAAAATGGAAATAACCATAGAAAGGATACCTAGTCCTCCTACAATTTTTAGTGGTTTTGTAGAAAAACTAATAATTCCATCAGATGCTAATTTTAACATTTTCTTTAAAGGGTATTTAGTTTCACCAGCAAATCTTTCTTTTCTTTCATATTCAAAAGGTGTTTGTTTAAAACCGACCCAACTAAAAAGACCTCTTAAAAATTTATTATGCTCTGGTAAAGAATTAATTACATTTACTACTTTTCTATCCACTAATCTAAAATCGCCAGTATCTTTTGGAATGTCAACATCAGATAAGGAATTTAAAGTTTGATAAAACATTTTAGCTGTTAATAATTTGAATTTAGATTCACCTTCTCGTGTTTTACGCTTTCCATAAATTACTTCATTTCCAGCTTCCCATAATTTTAGCATTTCAGGAATTAGCTCTGGTGGATCCTGAAGGTCTGCATCAATAATGACAATAGCATCACCTGTAACTTCTTGAAGACCAGCTGTTACAGCACATTGATGACCAAAGTTACGAGCAAATGAAACCACTTTTACTTGCTTGTCTTTTTCAGCTATTCCTTCTAATATTTCTAATGTTTTGTCTTTACTACCATCATTAATAAAAATAATTTCATAAGTATAATCTTGTAAAGAGGATAAAACTTTTGTAACTCTATGATAACATTCTTCAGCAACTTCTTCTTCATAGTACATTGGGATAACTAATGATACTTTTTTCATACATAACACTCCTTCTATTGGTTTCATATTTTGCCTCTACAAGCACCTTTATTGTATCATATATACTAGAATTTTGCTAGTACAAAAACAATAAAAGAGATTTAAGCAAAAAGTGACAATAAATAAAATGATATATATTGACACGCTTTAAAACGATATGTTATAACTAAAGTATTAGTATTCAAGCAACAATGTAAATCAAGAAATACTTTTATAGCACATTGACAAATAAATAAAAAAAGTATCTCGCTAAAACAAAGAGAATAGAAAAATGTGTATAAAAGTAATTTGAAATGTAAATACTAAAAACAAATGAAATAAGAAAAGTAATCAAAAGAAAAAAAGGAGGATATAGAAATATGACTAAGAAAAAAGAAATAGAAAATAGGCGGGATAACTTTGGTTGCTTTGGTGGTGACCATTGTGGTATTGCTTATCCTAGCTGGAATCACAATTTCATATTTGATGGGAGACTATAGTATATTTAAGTTAGCTAAAGAAGCAAAAGATAGAACAGATAATGCAATACAAAAAGAGATAGAAGATTTAGGTGATATAGCCAATCGCTTAAAAGAAGAATATGGAGATAATGGTGGAAATGGAGAAACGCCAAATCCGCCAGAAGACATTGATCCAACAAAGCCAAAAGCAGAAGGAATCAGTTTAAATGCCAAATTTTGTGTGGTAACAGGAGGAGAATCTTGGACGAACAATTTTGCTTTAAACCCAAAGATAACACCAGAAGAGGCAAATCAAGTAGTTTCATGGAAGAGTAGTGATGAAAGTGTTGCAACAGTGGATAGTAATGGAGTAGTCAAAGCAACAGGGAACGGAAAAGGTGGAGATATCAAAATAACAGCCATAACAAAAGATGGAAGTAATTTGTCAGCAGAATGTAATGTGAGAGTAGAAATGTTTGGACCAATTAATTCAGCTAATACAGATTACACAGATAATAGTTCAGAAGAGAAATATAAGACAGTA
>JAAWKD010000039.1 GCA_022797215.1 Clostridia bacterium | reverse complement strand
TTAATTTTATAAAATTAATTAAAACAACAAATGTTCGCTTTTTAAAAAGTATATTTCCCCTCTACTGACTTTATCTAGAAAAAATGTTTGATTTTGAGTATTAATATGATATAATATTGCTAGATTTATAGAAAGATTCAAAGGAGAAAAAAACATTATGATAGATAGGAAGGACAATCCCCCATTTCTCAACTCGTTTTTAGATTACTTAACTGTTATTTTAAATAAATCTCCTAATACTGTAAAGGAGTATAATTACGATTTGGCACACTTTCTAAAGTATTTGATGCATCATTACGAATTATCTCAAGAGGAAAATATAAAAAGTATTGATATTAAAGAAATGTCAATTGATATATTAAAAAGAGTAACACTAGATGATATTCACTCTTTCCTATTTTATCTAACAAATACTTTTCGTAGTAAGGCTGCTACTCGTGCTAGAAAAGCTGCTAGTATCCGAGTGTTCTTTAACTATTTAACACAAAAGGAAAAGCTATTAGAAGTAAATCCAGCCCAAGGTTTAGAAACTCCTAAAATAGATAAAAGATTACCCAAATACTTGTCGTTAGAAGAAAGTCAAAAACTGTTAGAAGTAACTAAATCACAATCAGATGAAAACAAAGAAAGAGATTTTGCCATTATTGTTCTATTTTTAAATTGTGGAATGCGTTTGTCTGAATTAGTTGGTATTAATATTAAAGATATAAATTTCTCAGATGGCAAAATGACGGTTATTGGGAAAGGTAATAAAGAACGAACCATTTACTTAAATGAATATTGTATTGGCGCTGTAAAAGACTATCTAGCAGTAAGGCCACACGATGGTGTAAAATATACTTCTAAAGATGCCTTATTTTTAAGTAAGCGTAAGGAACGTATTAGTAATAGAATGGTGCAAGAAATTGTAAAAAGAGAATTAGGACGAGCTGGATTAGACATGAATAAATATTCTGTACATAAATTAAGACATACTGCTGCTACCTTAATGTATCAAATACGGAAAAGTAGATATTAGGGCTTTACAGGTTTTACTAGGACATGAAAGCATTTCTACTACGGAAATCTATACTCATGTAGATAATATCCAAGTAAGGGATGCTGTTAATAGTATTTCAGAAGAATTAAATGGAAAGATATAGTAAATAATAAAAGAACTTCTATATAGCAGATTATAGAGGTTCTTTTTGTATATTATAATAATACCTTATACTACTAAAGCACAGGAACTTTTAAAGTTTGTCCGATTTGAAGTTCTGAGTTTTCTAACTGATTTAACTTTTTTATCTGTTTTATAATATCTCGTATATCTTTTTCAGTATAATAGGGATTGCTTTCCTGTTGTTTACCAGCAATAGACCATAAAGTATCACCTTTTGTGACTGATATTGTTTCATAGTTTGGATGTTCATTTTCATTATGAGAAAATGTAGCTTTTGGGAAAAATAAGATAAGTGCTATTAGAACTCCAACAAGAACACAGATACTTCTTACAAATTTTTTCATATTAACAATTTTCATTTTTTTCATAAACTATTCCCTCTTTCCTTTGTTCATTACGATTTATATTCGTTCTTACGAACATTTATTTCTTAATATGTTTATATTATAATCGAACAGAGGTTCTTTGTCAATAGTTTTTTGCAAAAAAATGTTTGCGATATTTTGCTATTCTCTAAAAGTCTTGAAAATGCTATATAGAATATAAAAAGAGATGTTAACAAATTAAAAAAATACATCTCAAAATGTATATTTTAAGATGTATTTTATATAAGATATTTTCTTATTTTACAATTTCAGCAGTATCTCTAGCAATCATTAATTCTTCGTTAGTTGGTACTACAAATACTTTTACTTTAGAATCTGGTGTTGAAATTTCAACCTCTTTTCCCCTACAATTGTTTTTCTCTTTGTCTATTTTAATTCCTAAGAATGATAAAGAGTTACAAATTTCTTCTCTAACTTCTATACCATTTTCTCCAACACCACCAGCAAATGTGATAACATCTACTCCGTCCATTTGTGCAGCAAATCTTCCGATATAACCAATTACTTGATATATGAAAGTATCAAGAGCAAGCTTTGCCCTTTCATTTCCTTCAGCAGCTGCTTTTTCAATATCTCTATCATCAAAACTAATTCCAGAAACACCTAACTTGCCAGATTTTTTGTTTAAAATTGTGTCAATTTCATCTGGTGTTAAGTTTTCTTTTTTCATTAAGAAAGGAATAATAGATGGATCAATATCTCCTGATCTACTTCCCATAGGAATACCTGCTAAAGGTGTAAATCCCATAGAAGTATCAACAGACTTACCACCCTTTACAGCGCATAAACTTCCTCCTTGTCCCAAGTGACAAGTAATGATTTTTAAATCTTCTGCTGGTTTATTCATAAGTTCAGCTACTCTTTTTGCTACAAATCTGTGAGAAGTTCCATGGAAACCATATTTTCTAATACTATATTTTTCATAATATTCATATGGAAGTGCATATAAATATGCCTTTTTAGGCAATGTTTGATGAAAAGCAGTATCAAATACAGCAACCATAGGAATATTTCCCATAACTTCTCTACAAGCTTCAATTCCTTTAATTTGTGCTGGCATATGTAAAGGTCCTAAAGGAATACATTCTTTCATAATATCTACTACTTCATCTGTAATTAATACAGAATCACTTAATTTTTCTCCACCATGTAGAATTCTATGACCAATTGCATCAATTTCTTTTAAATCTTTAATTACACCATATTCTGGATGTGTTAATTGATCTAATACTAATTTCATTCCTTCTTCATGAGTCTTTACAACTTGTTCAATTTTGTGTTTTTCTCCATTTACTGTGTGTGTTAAGAAGGAATCAGGTAATCCTATTTTTTCTAAATATCCTTTTGCCATTAATTCTTCATTTTCCATATCAATTAATTGATATTTAACAGAAGAACTTCCACAGTTTACTACTAAAATTTTCATTTTAAATCTCCCTTCAAATAATATATATTTTAACAGATAAATCTGTTTTAAATAAATTAATTCATATCTTGTGCTTGAACACAAGTAATTGCAATAACTCCAGCAATGTCATCACAATTACATCCTCTTGATAAATCATTAACTGGTTTTGCAATTCCTTGACAAAGTGGTCCATAAGCATTTGCTTTTGCTAATCTTTGTACTAGTTTATATCCAATATTTCCAGCATTTAAGTCTGGGAATATTAAAGTATTTGCTTTTCCTGCAACCTTGCTTTCTGGTGCTTTAGATTTTGCTACTTCTGGAACAAGTGCTGCATCTAGTTGTAATTCTCCATCACAAGCTAAATTTGGCTCTTTTTCTTTTAATAATTTAGTAGCTTCTAATACTTTTTCTGTTAATTCAGAATGTGCACTGCCATATGTTGAATAAGAGAGCATTGCAACCTTTGATTCTTTTCCTGTTAATTGCTGAAAACTTTTACTAGAAGAAATTGCGATTTCTGATAAGTCATCAGCAGATGGATTTTCTACTAATCCACAATCTCCAAATACAAAAACTCCATTTTCACCATATTCACAATTAGGAACTTCCATTAAGAAAAATGCTGAAACAAGTTTTGTTCCTGGAGCAGTTTTTAAAATTTGTAGAGCTGGTCTTAAGGTATTGGCTGTTGAGTGACAAGCACCAGATACTAGTCCATCACTATCACCTTGTTTCATCATCATCATTCCAAAATAAATTGGTTCTAACAATAACTCTTTTGCTTGATCAAGAGTCATTCCTTTTGCTTTTCTTAACTCATAAAATGCATTTGCGTATTCTTCATATTTTTCAGAAGTTTTTGGATTAATAATTTGAGCACCTGTTAAGTCAATATTATTTTGTTTTGCTCTTTGAGTAATTTCTACTTCATCTCCAATTAAAATGATATTAGCATATTTTTCTTTTAGTGCTTTAGATGCTCCTTCAAGAACTCTAATATCTTCACTTTCTGGAAGGATAATTGTTTTTACATCTTGTTTTGCTTTTTCTTTAATTCCATCTATAAATGCCATTTTTTTCTCCTCTTTTCTATATATTTTTCTGTACTATTATATAAAGAATTTTTGCAAAATACAAGAGTATGAATAAAAATATTACCATTCTTATTGTTTTTATAAACAAACTATATTATTTTCATTCTAATAAACTTGAAAGCAAATAAGCTGTAAATGCAACACCCAGTGTTAGAATTTTATCTAACACTGGATTACTTCAAATACATCCTCAACTTTCCTAAAACATTGAGTTATTATATAAATTATAGTATTGATTATTATTTGCTATGGAATTAGAAATAGTAACAAACTTAATAGAATAAATATCAGCATATATAGTAGTATTACTTTCTAAGGATCTTAAAAGTATATAACTTGCTCCTACATCTTCTAAAATACCAATTCTATCTACTAAATTATTTGTTCCTATTAAAAATTCTACTCTTACTAATTTTCCTATTTGTTGCCTTAAAAAAGCTGGTGTATAAATATTATTAGTTAAAATCTCTGGTGAGTTGGCATTAGTAATTACAGGATTTCCTACCTGTCTTGTGTTTGGTAATTGGTTTTCTTCCATAAAAATCTCCTTTTAATTAAATTTATATTGCAAATGCTCTTATGTATTAGCATAAGAGGCAGTTGGTCTATAAAAACAATGTTCACCTAATCTAGTATGAAAAGTTCCAGAACCATTAGAAGGAAATATCCCACTACAAGTTGGTTTAAATGGATTTAAATACCATAAACAATCTCCAGTCTCATTGAGTTTATTTCCAGCTATTGCCCAATCTGCAATATTGTAGTGCACTTCTGTTGGTGTCATATTATAGATATTTTGAGGATTATATTGGTTATATATACTTTCTCTTGCGCAATCAAATTGACCTGGTTGGAAAATAATATTTCGGATACTTCCTCCTTGAGAAATTCTAGCATACTCACCTGTTGAAACATTTACTCTATTCATAATGACTGTAGCAACCGCTTTCATTCCATTTTCCCCTTCTCCCCCTGCTTCGCATTGAACAATTCTTGCAATTAATTCTCTGTCTGAATAAGCCATAAATCATCCCCCTATTGTTATTATATGTATAAATAAAGTTCGTGTTACTATGGTTTATAAAAAAATAACTGTTTCTAAGATATTGAAAATGTGACCTTATTATAGTATAATAAGAACAATTCTAATGAATACAAATATGCGAACATGCTGGAACTGGCAGACAGGCACGTTTGAGGGGCGTGTGCTTAATTAGCGTGTGGGTTCAAGTCCCATTGTTCGCACCAACGACGTTTCTATTCAAACTAAATTGAACAGATTTGACATAAATATCATTCAAAAATGGATGGTATTTTTTGTTGCAAAAATATTCTCCTTGTTCTGGTGTTGTGTTAGTAGGACACAACTCATAGGGGAGAATGCTTTAGTTAAGTACACTAAATAATTCTCCCCATAAAATAGCTTGTTTAAGCTGATATTTTTTTATTTATCATTTTTTCAATTACCATTGTCATATCTTCCAAACTTACTGGAAAGGAAATTATGCCAACACCTCTATAATATATATCTATTTCTTGAACTTTTTTACCCTTTATCTTTTCTGTTTGATGAACTAATATTTTTTCTATAAGTTCATTTAAAATTTCTGGTGTTAGTTCCGTTATTTCAGTATATTTCTTAACATTAGATATAAATTGTGATAAATCAGTTGTTTTCTTTTCGGTATTATTTATTTCTTTTGATAATTGTTCTATCTTTGTTTTTAGTTCTTTTTGTTCTTTATCATAATTAAAAGATAAATTTCTAAATCTTTCATCTGTTATCTTTCCAGATATATTATCTTCATAGATATGCATAAAAAGATTATCAATTTCAATTATTCGTTTCTTTGCTTGTTCAAGTTCTTTCTTGGTTTTAGAAATTTGCTTTGCTTCATCTTTAGAAGATTTTGCTAGTTGTTCTTTTATAAATAAATCTTCATAATTTTTCATATAAGAAACTACTTTTTGTATATTTTCTAAAACAATGCTTTGCAATATTTTGTCTGTAATCCAGTGTGAAGTACACAAAGAAATATTTTTCTTATAACTTGAACATCTATAATGGTCTTTTGCGTTTAGGTCAGTAACAGGTGATTGAAAGTATAGCTTTTTACCACAATCATAACAAAATAGTAATCCCGAAAATATACTTTTCTTGCCTGACCTCGTAGGCTTTTTTCTGTTATTTCGTAATTGCTGGGCAATGTTCCAAGTATATTCATCAATTATTGCCTCATGAGTATTTTTAAATATCTGCCAATCTTCTTTAGGCAGAGGAACTTTAGTTTTATCTTTGTAGGAGCGAATAGTATATTTAAAATTAACTGTATCTCCAACATATTCTTGTCTATCTAGAATACTTGCTACTGTTGTAGCATTCCATTGATGTTTAAATTCTTGCAGTTTAGTAGGGAACTTTCTTCCAATACTTATAAAATATTCTGCTGGTGTCATTATATTTCGTTCTTTTAATATTCTAGCAATTTCACATGTTCCATGTCCTTGAATAAATAGATTATATATTTCTTTTACAACTTCTGCTGATGCTTCATCTACAATCCATTTTGTTTTATCATTTTCGTCTTTTTTATAGCCATAAGGAATGTTATTTGCAAGTGAAATTCCAGATTCGCCTTTACTTTTAAGAACTGCTCTAACTTTTTGACTTGTATTTTTAGCATGCATTTCGTTAAACCAATCTTGAATAGGCAAGAAGTCATTTAAACCTTTGCTACTATCAATATTATCCATTATAGCAATATATCTAATATTAAGCCTTACAAAATCTTCTTCAAGAAGTTGTCCAACAATAAGTCTATTTCTTCCAAGTCTTGAATGGTCTTTTACTATAATTGTTCCAATTTGTCCGTTGTTCAGCAAGTTCCATCATTTCCATAAAAGCAGGTCTTGTAAAAGTAGTTCCAGAATACCCATCATCAACAAAGAACCTAATGTTTTGAAATTTGTTATCTTCTGCATATTTACTTAAAATTAATTTTTGATTTTTTATACTATTGCTTTCTCCTGCAAGTTCATCATCTCTTGATAAACGACAGTATAAAGCTGTTATTTTATCGCTTTCTAGCTGTTTCATAATTTACTCCTTTCTTTAGACAGCTTGAAATACGATATAAAATTATAGTTACTTCATTTCAAGTAGTGTTTATAATATACCATATTTCAAACTAAAAATTCAATACAAAAATTTTACTTTTGGAAGATTTCAAAAAATCTAGTTAGTATTGTGTGTTCTGAATCTTTGTTAAAATAGGTATTTACTTTATAAACAGTACCTTTTATTTCTTTTTCAAAGTTCAAATTTTGCTCTGGATAAAAACTTTTTAAATATTCTGTAATTTCTTCATTGGTCATTTTAGAAAGTTTAGTACAAAACTCATTCTTTAAATTTTCTAAAAACTCATATTGTTCATTAGTTAGTTCAATTCTATATATTTTTTCACTATCTTTCATCTCTGTCAGCCCTCCTTTTCTTGTACTCAGGAGAGTTCTTTAATTTCTGCTTTTCAAGTCTTGATTTTTCTCTAGCATTTTCACGAGCTTTTTTCTCAGCTTGTATTTTTTCTTGTTCAAGTCTTTGTCTTTCTAATTCATCTTGTTTTTCTTTTGCAAATAGACCTTTGAATAAATCCAAAACCTTTTGGGGTGCAAGTTTGATAGCATGGAAATAATCTTTTGTTTTTTCTACTATATCATCATATAGAGATTTCCACTTATCTACTGCATTTCTTAAATTATCAATTCTATTATTAAGCTCATATATTTCTTTATCTGCAACAATTCCTTTTTTAGCATATTGAGTTAAACTTTCGTAATCTTCTTGTTCTAATTCAATCTTTTTAGAAAATCTTTTTTGCTTTCCTAAATTTGAAATGTCTTCAATTTGTTTATCATATCTCATATAGGAATTATAGAAAGATTCTTTTTCTTCAACTTTATTAGTAATGTTTTCTAATCTTTCAGTATCTTTCTTGATTTTATACTGCAAATCACTTAAATGTTCTTGATTGCTACCTTTTACACCACGAATAAAGTCTTTATAGCCACTATCAGACATATACTTAAAAAATCTATCTTGTAATAAACTATATGATTTTATTAAAACTGCATTTCCTTTTTTATCATATACAGGTTTTCCTTGATTATCTAATACTTGTTCTGATTTCCATTTATTACTATGGCTTACTTGATTGATTACTTCTTTTGTTGTTCCAACCAAAGATTTATCTTTACATTTTTTAGTACACTTTACTTCTTTTCTTACAACAGGAAGTGCTACAACATGTAAATGATAATGATAGATAGGTTTTCCATATTCTTCTGTTAAAGCTGTATTTATTTCATCTGCATGCATTACTGCTGATATAATATTATCAGTTCCCATTTCTTCTTCAGCAAAGTGAAAGGCTTTCTCATAAAATTCTTTTGCAAATTCATAACCACCATGTTTTTCAAAATAGTCAGAGTTAATATCAAATATGAGTTCATCAAAAAGTTTAGCATTATCTCGTAAACCTCTTAATGATACTTGTTTACTATCAATCAACTCTTTCAATTTTTCATTGTAGGTTGTTTCACATCTTTTGTAATGTATATTGTTTGGTGTTTGCTCGAAATCAACATTCATATTAGAATATGATTTATTTTTTCTTTCGTTGTGTCTTTCAGCTTTAGTTATACTTGTTTTAGTATAAGTTTCTACTCTAGCTACTGAATAGTTTGTTTTGTTCTTGTCCAATATATTTCCTTTCCGCAGGTAGCAAGTAGCGACCGAAGGAAGCTTGTTACATAACTTTCTAACGAAAGTATGTAACCCACTATGACACTTTCAAAACTTCGTTTTGGAAAGATGTCGTGGGCTCCTTGCGGAGGGCTCATAAATTATCCCATCTTACGATAGATAATTTATGTTTGGCTTCGCCAAAGCAAAAGAATATATTTAATATCGTTTATATATTCTTTTCTCATCTTAACAATTTATTTACATACCAAAAATAAATTGTTAAGCTCTTTTTGTTTTTGTATAAGTAGAGAGGGCAGAAATTTATACACAACACAAAAAGCCATAAGCGATATACCAATACTCTATTTACCTACTACGAATACAAATTTAATAAGCTCAAACAAAATTTGAGTTTTTAATATGTACTCATTTTTTAGTGTGTATGTAAATAGAATATTGAATTTTGCACTCATGGCTTTCTAATTACTTATAAATACTGGACAAGTTTACTATTATTTTAAATTTTTCACACTTTCTAATAACCAGCTCGCAATCCTATATGCGACTCGTTTTCGCCTGGCATCTGAGGAATTGTAAAATTCCAAAGAAGACATCAATATTCTTGTATTCCTAACTAGAATACACATAATTTATACCATGAATTGTGTCGAAAGTCAAGAAATTTTGCCATTTTTGTTGTAATATTGTGGATTTACTGATATAATTTGCTTGTAAGTGTTAATTATATTGGGGGTAAAAATGAAAAAATTATTAATATTATCGTTAGCATTTTTGATAATAATATCTGCTTTCTATTATAGTGTATATGCTACTAACACAAAAAGTATCGTTGATAAGTTTGACTACCTTGAATATGAGAGTCAACATATGTTTGAACATGAAAATGCAGAAATACAAAATAAGTATAATACTTATGCATTAGTAATTATAATTCTATTATTGATTATTAATAGCATTATTTTTTGTATATTAGCAGAGAAAAATAAGAAAATATTACCAACATATTTTATATTAGTACTAATAACTTTACTTTTGTATATAGTATGTAGTATTTATATAAGGGATAAATATCCATCGAATTTAGCTATTATTCCAATAAATCAGTATATTATTATTAGTTTAGTTTCAATTAGTACACTTCTTGGATTATTTATAAGAACAAATAAAACAAGGATAATTATAAGCTCTATACCATCTATAGTTATGATGTTGTTCGTTATTTTAGGAGCATTTATATCATTTTTAGATATAAAATATCTACTTGAAGATATTTTAACAGCATTAAATTATTTACTTTTAATTGAATTACCAACCCAAATGATATTACTTCCAATATATTTAAGAGGAAGATTAATAAAAGATGGTTAAACAAATGACTAGAATAAATGGAAAAGGAGATTCTAAAAATGGGTTTACTATTTATAATTTTATTTGTTGTTGTAATAGCAATATTTTTATGTAAAAAATTTAATGTCAGTATAAAAATTATATCAGTAATTACTATAGTAATGATTATTATTGCAATACTAATATTTTGGCTTGATAAGTTTAATGTAATAAATAAAATATTAGATGCTAGATATTCTAATATGCCTACTATAACACAAGAACAAAGAGATAACGCAATAGCAATCATTAGTTTTTCTAATTTTATAGCTTTTGATGCTACTTCTAGTGAAAATTATTATATTTTTTACTCTAAAAATGATGTTTATTCTTATTTAAAAACTAATAGGCAAACAACTATTGCAGGACCACAAGAAGAAAAAATTAATAAAGAAGGAAATATAACCAATAAAAGACAGTTGGAAAAAATAATAAGTAAGCTTGAAGAAAGTCTAAATTCAACATCACATTCATCATTAAATTTTTATTGGCAAGGCTCAAAAGTAGAAAAAGAAGAATTGTTAGATAAAATGTTTTCAGACTAAACATAATAGAGCAGAATTTTTATAACTCTGCTCTATTCAAATTAGCAATAAATTAGTTCTTTTAATACAATTTCTTCAGCACAATGTTTATAATTATTCATAAGTCCAGTCCATTTTAAAGGGTCAGTATTTTTCAAATTTTCATCAATAGGATTTTTTTCTAGCATTTGTTTCATAAGTATTTCAAATCTTTTTTTAGCTTGTTTATCAATTTCTACAATATGTTTTCTTAAAGTCTTGTTCATAAACATTATTATATATTCAGCCTTTTTGTGATTTTTCAAATACTCTAATCTTAAATGCCCATATTTTCCAATAATATAATTATTTTCGTAATCTTCCTTTTCTAAATATAAGTCAGGAACAAAAAAATTTCCTTCTTTGTGATAAGTTATCTCTACCATAATAAAATCCTCCTAAAATTTAATTTCACTACTTTTAGAACTATAATTTTATATCTGTTTAGCTGTCTTTTACCAAAATATATTTTGAATAAAATTTAAAGTGTACTTAACTTATTCTTACTGGGTTAAGACTTGTGACAAAGCCAAGTTCTGTCTAGAATAAAGAAAAAATCATATAAATTAAAGTAGTGAGCCTCATTAAAAATTATATCAAAATCATTGAAAACAACATAAAAATATAATATATTATATAGCATTCTCAGATATGAGAGCAAATTTGTGAATTCTCAAAAACGATTGTTAGGAGGAAAAGCTATGGAGTACAATTTGAGCACCAAAATACGTCAGGCAATTTTGGAGCAAACAACCCCTTTTTGTTTGAGTGACATTTATGTCAGATTAAAATGGCTTACTAATGACAGAGATTTAATCCTTCAATGCGTCGAAGAACTGTTTGGCGCAAAACTACTTGACTTTAGGTGTATAAGAGAAGACCTTTGGGCATTTGTTGTTTCTTAAGCTTAGGCATTACAAATTTTGTATACGCCAAAATTATATGAGGACATTTCATTTTATGGATGTCCTCGTTATAAATTTTATGTTAAAGTTAAGATAATAAATTGACTTTTGTAATTAATCGTCAAAAGAATCAAAAAAGTTGTAGATAACTACGTTGATAGCATCAAAAAGGAAGTAGCATATTCGTTACTTCCTTTAATTTACTATTTTCCCACTGAAATATTTCCACAATCACATTCTATTTTCAATATAATATCAGAACCTCTATTACTTCCATTTACTGTACATTTTCCTAAATCTACTTTAGCATCTACATAGATATCATTTATTTCGCCAATTGTAACATTACCTAAATCAGCTTTGACAAAAGAATTTTCTTGAATAGATAACTTATCTATTTTGACATTACCAGAATCTACTGAAATATTACATCTATTTAATATTTCAGAAACCTCTACTTTTCCTAAATCACACTGAATATCTGCATTCTTAACTCTTCCAACTTCTACATTTCCAGCATCACAATCCACATTGATACTGGCATTTTCTAAGTTACTCATTTCACAATTTCCCAAATTATTTTGTATTGAAATATCCTTATCATATTTGGCTGGAATATACACAATGATATCACTTTTGACAACACCAAAGCTAAAAAAGAAAAATTTATTCCTTTTATTGTAATCAATGGATAATTTTCCATAACTTAAATTAACATCAACATCATTTGCATTATCTCCATAGACGACTACTTCTATATTATCATCAGATGCTTCTTTAAAAATGATATCTCCTGCATCTTGCTTAATATCAATATCTTGTATTTCTTCTAATGTATAACTTTTATTAAACACAATATTCTTACTACTTCTCCCAAAGCCTATCATAATTGTTTCTCCTCCACATAAATATCTAACTAAAAACATCGTTAATCCGAAAATAATAATAGAAAGTAAAATAATTGAAACAATAATCCCAGTTTTACTTTTCATCATCTTCTCCCTCCTTTAGCATAAAAATAAGTTTCACAACTTGGCAAATCAAGCCGTTAATAACAAAAATAACCCATGTAATATGCCAAGCTAAAGTAATGAAGCTAACGATAAAATAGATAGCTACACAAATAGAACCAATAATACCATTAATTTGCCTTAAAACCTTATCTTGTCTTTTTTCCGCCTTCGTCTTTTCAAACTTTGGCATAGACATATGATTTCTAATAATACGAGCAGTTGCCCAACCTATTAATAATAAAAAGATAGAACTTGCAACAATAGGATTTACATGTTTTACAGGTACTGCTATCATTAAAAATGCTACTGCAGCAACATAGATGAAAATGGAAACACTTACTACTTTTGCTGACTTTTCTTTTGCCTCTTGTCTAGTAAGGACTTTTTCTCCTTTCTGTTCTTGCTTTTCCTCTGGCTTTTTACCAGTCAATAATTCTTCTACTCCAATTTCAAATAATTCACATAGTGGCATAATTTTATCAAAATCAGGAGTACTTTGATTTGTTTCCCACTTAGAAACAGTTTGCCTTGTTACATTTAATTTTTCTGCCATATCATCTTGTGTTAAATTTTTTGCTTTTCTTAATTCAAATAATCTTTCGCCTAAATTCATTTTTATTTGCTCCTTTCTATGTTTAAAATTATACCCTATTTCCTAAGTTGCTTTCTATCAATTTTAGTTGGAACTTTGTCAACTAAAATTAACATTTCAGTATTTTCAATGGTTTTAAGACATAAAATTCATAAGAAAAGTCGAAATTTTTATTTCGACTTCGTCCACATTATCCAATACTATAACCATGCAAAGATGGAGTATCATAAGATACTTCTCCTTTATCATTAACTGTAAATAGAATTGCAATAGGAATATCTTCCTCCATATCATATATATTACTTTGTAAAACAAATACATATTCTCCGCTTTTCTAATTTTCCATATAACTTTTCCCAATCAAATTTTCTGCCATTAACAGAATATTTCTCGCATCCTGCTATGTTTGGCCAAGGATAGATTAGCTCTTCTGTGTCTTTACAAGGAATGTTTGAAATTTTTTCTAATTCTTGGAATATATATTTAGGCCCTGTTCCGAGTATAACCAGCAATCGAATTTTGAGTATCTTCTCCTATTTTTTGTCCTATTCCTGTATAATCTGAATTTTTTACTTTTTTTTCGATCCTATAACTATGAGAATAGTCATATGGTAATTCATTCGTATCTATTATTGTAAATGTAATACCTGTAGGAGTAAATTCGTTTACTGTAACTTTAACATTATCTTTTGAACTATAAGCATATCGTAAAATCTGCTCAGAAATTTCTCTATCACTTTTTTCCTTTATAATTTTGATTTTTCTAACTCCTACTGGTTGCGCTGGTGCTGTTTCCATAACAGCACCCTCAAAGAAAATAAGGACTTCTTGACCTTGCCTAAATCCAATATCTCCTTTCTTTGTAAAACCGACATTATATAAGGTTCCATCATATACTAATAAGCTATTTTCACTCACCTTTACAATTACCGCTCTTATAGTAGTTCTTCTAATATACTCTGCAACAAATCCTAATAATACAACTAATAATAGAAGAATTAATAAAACTACAATTATTTTCTTACCCTTTTTCATAAATTATCCTCTCTTTCAACAAAATAAGTATATCATTAAACCTAAATTATTAGCAAGCCTTGTATAAAAAGTGGTTTTGTTATATAATTTGATGAAAATTGAATTTTAGGGGGAATATTATTAATGAAAGAACAATTTATAGCACTTTTAAAAACAGTTCAAAGAGATGGAATAGACAAATTAATCAATTATTTAGAAACTACAGATTTCTATAAAGCACCCGCTAGTACGAGATTTCATGGAAATCATGAAGGGGGATTACTAGAACATAGTCTTAATGTATATGAAATGTTAAAAGAGAAACTATCTCATAAACCATATTCAGATATGATACAAGTATCAGAAGAAACCATTATTTTAATCACTTTATTACATGATATTTGCAAAACTAACTTCTATACTGTTGATTTTCGTAATAAGAAAAATGAAGATGGTATGTGGGTAAAAGAACCATATTATACCATTAATGACACTATCCCTTACGGACATGGTGAAAAGTCAGTAATGATGATTAGTAAATTTATTGATTTAACAATGGAAGAAATGTATGCTATTCGTTGGCATATGGGATTTACTGAGCCAAAAGAGTTATATAATACAATTAGTAGTGTCTATGAAAAGTTTCCTTTAGCTCTAGCACTA
Organism: Clostridia bacterium; assembly: GCA_022797215.1. Lineage (GTDB taxonomy): Bacteria > Bacillota > Clostridia > TANB77 > CAG-508 > CAG-273. The sequence continues at coordinate 1,990 of JAAWKD010000039.1, read as the reverse complement.
CATGAAGCTGATTTAGAAGCATCTTATTTAAAAGAATCTCGTAATAAATAAAGGATTGGAGTATGAAATTAATTTATAAAGTACCACAGGAAGCAAATTATCAAACTGTAAAAGAAGTCTTGAAGATAGAATTTTCTATATCGGATAGACTTCTCTTAAAATTGAAAAAATTACAAAAAATATTTATAAATAGGAAAGTAGTTTATGTACATTATCCTGTTCATAAAGGAGATATTATTGAATGTGATTTAGAAGATGAGGAAGATAATTCTAATATTATGCCTACTCCTCTTCCCCTTTCTATTGTTTATGAAGATGAAGGATATTTAGTAATTAACAAACCTGCCGGAATACCTGTTCACCCTTCCTGTGACCATTATGTTGACAGTTTATCCAACAGAGTTAGATATTACTTTGATCAAATCGGCCTAAAGAAAAAAATACGACCTGTTAATCGATTAGATAAAGATACTTCTGGTTTAGTTATCTTTGCTAAAAATGAATATATTCAGGAATGTTTAGTAAGGCAAATGAAAACAAATGAATTTATAAAAAAATACATTGCTATTGTAAATGGGCATTTAGAAAAAAGTCAAGGAATCGTCAATGCTCCAATCGCCAGAAAAGAAAATAGTATTATTGAGAGATGCGTTAACTTAAATGGAGAAACTGCAATCACAGATTATCAAGTATTAAGCCCAAAGCAGATAGAAGAATTATTTCGAAATAATAAGAATACTAAAAAGGATTTTGATATGATAGAGTGTATTTTAAAAACGGGCAGAACCCATCAAATTCGTGTACATATGGCACATATTGGACATCCTCTTTTAGGAGATACTCTTTATGGAATTTCTTCTCCTCTTATTTCTAGACAAGCTTTGCATTGTTATCATATGCAATTTATTCATCCAATAACAAAACAAGAAGTTCAATATATTTCTGAAATACCAGAAGATATGCAAAAAATACTCTTGTAATAGCAAAGAAAAAAGCTAGGTATTCCCTAGCCTTTTTCATATCAGTAGTAAATCTATAAGCCGGGTTCTGTCTAAGATAGTCATTTATCTAATACTTACATTACTGTAAGTCTCAAGCCACCAAATTAGAAGACGGCGAGTAGCCTTAACCTTTCTTTCTCGGTGTTGCTCCAGATGGGGTTTACATTGACCCAATATGTCACCATATCAGCGGTAGGCTCTTACCCTACCTTTTCATCCTTACCTAAAATAGGCGGTTATTTTCTGTTGCACTTTCCTTAAGGTTTCCCTCACTGGACGTTATCCAGCATCATTACTCTATGGAGCCCGGACTTTCCTCGTACGCTGCCTTTCGGCGGTGCTATACGCGACTATCCAACTTACTACTTTTCTATTATACCTTATTTTTTGAAAAAAAGCAATTGAATTTGTTTAAAACAGGAGGGCACCAGTGGTGCCCTCCTGTTGCTTAACGATAATATTCAACTTTTAAACTATTAGGACAGCCAAGAAGGTTACTGAAAATCTTGTTTAAGCTGGCCTCTGTAATAGTTCTGGGATTAATTGCACAGTGTGAATAGAATCCTGTTTGTCCAAAGAGTGTAAATGTACAAACCCAATCTTCAACACTCTCCACTAGCAATTCAAGCGCATCCTCGAATCCTCGCCGTTCTTTGGCATTCATTTCCTTGATATTTGACCAAAGAATAATGGCCTTAGTTCTCTCGGGCATCTCTTCAACAGCCTTTTTATAAGCTATTTGATACGCCTCAAGTCTTTCTTCCAAAGGCATAAATGCTCTTTGTCCCCTTTCATTATCATTTTAGCTTTTGCAAACATATTGCATGCATAATATTAATTATATCATCTTTAATAGTCTTATGTCAATTTATATAATATCCATTTTCCCCATTTATGAATGAAATATGATAATGTCTTAAGTAATGAAATAGGAAAATGTCCCAACTAAAAAATATTTGTTCCTCTAAATGATATAATTTCTTTATCAT
>JAAWKD010000038.1 GCA_022797215.1 Clostridia bacterium | reverse complement strand
CCAACTTTTAAAAGTTGGAAGAGAGAACCGTCCCATTTTCCATACTTTCTTTGCCATTTACAAAATTAAAAAAATATGATATAACTATAACATCAAACCTAGTATTGGGAGGAAAAATGGACGAAGATAAGAAAAAATTAGTTACCATATTAGTACCAGCCTATAATGAAGAAGAAGTTTTAAACATGCTATATGACAGATTGCAAAAGTTAATGGACGAAAATAATACATATGATTTTGAAGTGCTACTAGTAAATGATGGAAGCAAAGATAAAACTCTTTCTATTATGCAAGAGTTAAGAAAAAAAGATAAGAGGATTTGCTATCTGAATTTATCTAGAAATTATGGAAAAGAAACTGCTATGATAGCAGGATTAGATTACTGTAAGGGAGAGTGTGTAGTTATTATTGATGCTGATTTGCAAGATCCACCAGAGTTGATACCAGAAATGCTTAAATACTGGGAAGAGGGCTATGATGATATTTATGCAAAAAGAAAATCAAGAGATGGAGAAACTTGGTTTAAAAAGTTTACCTCTAAAATGTATTATAAAGTATTGCAAGCTTTTACCAGAATTGAAATTCAAAAAGATACTGGAGATTTTCGCTTGCTAGATAGACGCTGTGTAGAAGCTTTAAAATCTATTAGAGAATCACAACGTTATACCAAAGGTCTATTTAGCTGGATAGGCTACAATAAAAAAGAGATTTTATATGATAGAGATCCAAGAGCAGCAGGACAAACAAAATGGAATTATGGAAGGCTAATTAATCTATCTATAGATGGAATTACATCATTTACAACATCACCATTAAGATGGGCTACGATTATCGGAATTTTTGTATCTTTGGTAGGGTTTATTTATATGTTATTTATTATCATTAAAACAATAGCAACAGGAGTAGATGTACCAGGATATGCTTCAACAATGGTAGTTATTCTATTTTTAGGAGGAATACAACTCATTTTCTTAGGAGTCATAGGAGAATATTTAGGAAGAGCATTTAATGAAGTGAAACATAGACCTTTATATTTTATCGATAGATATAACGAAGAAAGAGAAACAAATAAGAATTTGAATAGAAAAGATTAAAATAAAAAGAGCTTATGAAAAATATATTCATAAGTTCTTTTGGTTTTAAAGATAAATCTTATAATCTACCTCAGGGAAAATACAATCTTTTTCTTCAATATCTTCTAAAAATGCAATAAACTCTTTATCTAATTGATTATCCATTAAAGCATTGTATAATCTAGTAAATCTACCAACATGGTCTTTAATTCTTTTCTTAGCATAATCTACCATAGTTCCATTGGTAATAATAAATAACCAGTCACTACTTTGTAATAACAATAACTCTCTAGCACATTGGTTTAAAGCACGTATTTTAATATCTTTTTCTTTTTTCAATTTCGGTGTTTCAGGCTGTTCATTTTCTAAATCACTAAATTTTTGAGCTAATTGTACCATTCTATCACCAGTTTCATGTAAATGTTTGTGTGCGTAATCATTGGTATGGTTTAGCCACACTTCGCTATAACCATTAGCTCCCCAACTAGAACGACAAGGAGTAGAAATTTGCATCATAGGGTATTTATCAATATATTCACTAGGAGTAATTAAGCTAAAGTTACTTTTATCATAATATACTTTTTTAAATAAAGTATATAGCCAATCTGGACCTTCATACCACCAATGCCCAAAAAGTTCGGCATCATAAGGGCAAAGGATGATAGGAGGGTTAGTCGTAAGAGATGACAAAGTATTGATTTGATTAACTCTACTATCAAAGAAATGGCCAGTTTGCTTATTGATTGTATCTTGAGCCCATTGAACATTATAATAATCTTTTGGGCAATTTTTTCCAGTAATACGATAGTATTTAATACCAGTATTAACACGAACTCCATTACAAGCAATATATGGTTTAATATAGTCATAAGGTGCATCATATCCAATATCTCTGTAAAATTCACGGTAATTAACATCACCAGGGTAACCATTAATAGAACTCCAAACTTGTCTTGAAGATTCAATATCACGTCCAAAGGCAATAATACCTTCAGGAGAAACAATTGGCGCAAAAGTACCATAAATAGGAGTAGGATTAGCGTATAAAATTCCATGAGTTTCTGTAATAATATATTGAATTCCAAATTCCTTTAAATATTTATCAGCTTCTGGAACATAACCACATTCAGGGAGCCAAATTCCACGAGGCTTTCTTCCAAAATATTTTTCATAGGTTTGTACACCAATAGCAATTTGTGCTCGTATTGTTTTTTCATTTACATATAAAATAGGGAAATAGCCATGGGTAGCGCCACAAGTAATAACTTCTAATACACCAATATCTTGAAAGTGCTTAAAACCATTAATTAAATTACAATGATAAATGTCCCTAAACAAGTGCAAATCATTAGAATAACGGTTAAGATAATAATGTGCAAGCTCATTTTCCTTTGCATTTTCTTTTGTCCTAATGGTTTCTTTTCTGGCAAGTTCAATATGTGTATTAAGATATTTGATATATTTTTCTTGTAGTAATTGGTTATCAAGCATATTTAAAAGAGGGGGTGTCATTGACATAGTAACACGAAAGTCAACTTTTTCCTCCTCTAATTTTTGGAAGTTTATTAATAGAGGAATATAGGTTTCTGAAATTGCTTCAAATAACCATTCTTCCTCTAAATAATCATCACTTTCAGGATGATGGATAAAAGGCAAATGTGCGTGTAAGACAAAACTTACATAACCCTTTTTTGACATTATGGATAATCTCCTTTTTTATTTAAAAGTGGAACTAAATCCAGATGAGGATAATCCCATTCCAAATTCATCTCCATTTAATTCATTTTTATAAATTTCTTTGTATAAATCATAAACATTATATATTTTTCCAATATTGCTAATAAAGGAAAGAGAAGAAATATCTTTTTCTATTACATGATTACTTGTGACATTTCTGAAGAAAACAGTTTTGCCAAGTCTATCAAACAAAATGTGATCATTTGGGATAGACATTCTATTAGAAGAGGTAATATCAACAAATGAAGTTGGAATAGATACTTGGTTATTAATCGGTTTTCTAATTAATTGAACTGTATATTTGCAATTGCTATCGTGAATGTGAATATACCAACTATTAGCATAATCATTAATTTCTGCTTCAAAGGAATAGTTCATAGTTTCATTATGAATGATTAAGTAAGGCTTTGTATTTTTGAAAAATTCTTCTCCATATTGTTGTTGTAATTTTACTCTATCTTCTTCTGAAATTTCCCAGTAAACAAATAGACTAGATGGGGTTTGAGCAAGTATTTTGACAATAGTTCTATTATATGTCGCAGGTAAGTCGTAGTATTCCGTAGTAGCAACAGCAACTGACTTTTTTGAAGTTGTTCTTTTAGTAGTTGATTTTTTTGTTGTTGAACTTTTGGCTGTTGTTTTTGGAGAAGTAGATTTTTTAGTAGTCGTTTTCTTAGTAGAACTTTTTGAGGTCGTTTTTTTACTTGCTTTTTCACTAGTTTTTTTAATATCTTTAGTAGTGGTTGATTTTTTAGGGGTCTTTGAAGTGCTTTCTTTTTTGATTGGTGCTTTAGAAGAAGGGGAGGTTTCTGTAGTAGATAATTTCTTGGAAGAAGTAGCAACCTTAGTTGGTGTTTTTTTCTTAGAAGAAACACTTTTAGATGTTGCTTTTTTAACTTCTGACTTTGAGGCAGAAGTTTTTTTGGATTTTTTAATAGAAGTAGAGTTCTTTTCTACTTCTATAGCAACTTTTTTGGAACTAGTGGACTTCTTTGAGTTACTTTCCTTTTGAGGAGTTACTGCATTTTTCACAACTTCTACAAGATTAGTAACACTAGTTTTTGTTGTTTTCTTTTTCTCTTTTTTTATTACTTCTTCATCTTTTGTTTTTCTTGGCATTTTATCCTCCGCTCGCTTATTTAAAACTTTGATATAATCTTAACCCAAAATGAAAATAATTTCAATATAAAATAGGAATAAAGTCGAAAAAAATTTAAGAAAATGAATTCCTTTACTTTTCTTGTCAAAACCCTTGACAGTTTACAATAATCGGGATAAAATAAAAGGGTAAGTAAATATATTCTAATAATAAGTTTAGAAAAGATAAAAACATACAGTATTTACCAAAACTTAAAACACATTAGTGATATATATTTAGTACATTGAAAATTAAATAAGAAAGAGGTGTTTAAAGATTATGGATATCGTAATCAACATCGCCGTTTTTCTAATTTCAGCAGTGATTTTTACTTTTGTAGGAATATATACTAGAAAGAAGATTGCTGAGTCTAAAATGGAAAGTGCAGAAAATGAAGCAAAGAAAATACTTGAAATGGCAAACATAGAAGCAGAGAATAAGAAAAAAGAAGAGGTTTTTAAAGCAAAAGAAGAAATTATGAATGCCAGAAAAGATTTAGACCAAGAGATTAGAGAAAGAAGAGGCGAGGTACAAAGTCAAGAAAGAAGATTAATTCAGAAAGAAGAAAATTTAGAAAGAAAATTAGACACAATGGAGAAAAAAGAAAAAGATTTAGAAAGAAAACATCAAGAAATTGATGACAAGAGAAATGAAATTGAAAGTGTTCTAAATAAGCAAATGGAAGAATTACAAAAAATTTCTGAATTAACAAAGGAAGATGCAAAAAAACAACTATTATCAGAAATGGAGCATCAATTAACTGCTGAGAAAGCTAATTTGGTTAGAAATATGGAAAACCAAATAAAAGAAACAGCAGATAAGACAGCAAAAGAAGTTATTGGATATGCAATTCAAAAATGTGCAGCAGACCATACTTCTGAGACAACTGTATCTATTGTAGCTCTTCCAAATGATGATATGAAAGGAAGAATTATTGGTAGAGAGGGTAGAAATATCAAAACCTTAGAAACGTTAACTGGTATTGATTTAATTATTGATGATACTCCAGAGGCTGTTGTTATTTCTGGCTTTGATCCATTAAGAAGAGAAGTGGCTAGAATTGCTCTTGAAAAATTAATTGAGGATGGAAGAATTCATCCAGCAAAAATTGAAGAAATGGTAGAAAAAGCAAAAGAAGAAATCAACCAAATCATCAAAGAAGAAGGAGAAAGAGCAATATTAGAAACTGGTGTAGTAAGCTTACCACAAGATTTGACATTATTAATTGGTAAATTAAAATATAGAACTAGTTATGGTCAAAATGTATTAAATCACTCAATTGAAGTTTCAAACTTAGCTAGAATTATGGCAGAAGAGTTAGGGTTAGATGCTACTTTAGCAAGACGTGCTGGACTATTACATGATATAGGAAAAGCACTAGACCACGATATGGAAGGAACACACGTTGAATTAGGTGTTGAAGTATTAAGAAAATACAAGGAAAATGAAAATGTAATCAATTGTGTACAAGCTCACCATGGTGATGTAGAACCAAAAACAATTGAAGCTGTTTTAATTCAAGCGGCTGATGCAATTTCAGCTTCAAGGCCAGGAGCAAGAAGAGAAACATTAGAAGCATATATCAAGAGATTAGAGCAATTAGAAAATATTGCGGATTCTTTTGAAGGTGTAGATAAATCTTTTGCAATTCAAGCTGGTAGAGAAATTAGAATTATTGTAAAACCTGAAAAGGTAGATGATAATCAAATGACTTTAATGGCAAGAGATATTGCAAAAAAGGTAGAAGATGAAATGGAATATCCAGGACAAATTAAAGTAAATGTTGTAAGAGAAACCAGAGTAATTGATTATGCGAAATAAAACGATAGAAACCAAAAGAGCCATCCCCCTGTGGGATGGCTCTTTTGGTTGTCTGGTTACCGGATAAAAATTTGCGGGGTCACGGGCGGAATGCTCACAAGAAGCGTTGCTTCTGTAAGCTGAGCAAACGCAATAGGCGATTCGCCGAAAACGTTTCCACGCAAGAGTTTTACCTCGACATCGACGAGGAAGTTCAAAAACCTTGAACGTCCTTTTTCGCTTTCGGCAAAAATAGGAGTTGCAAACTGAAGAGGGTCATCAGTAATCTTTTTGCCCTTCCCATCATACAAGATGATGGGGAGTTCCGACGTTTTCGGCACATCCTTCGGATTGATTCCGGCTTCCCGAATGATTTCTTCAAACTTCATTTTAAGTTTGAACCTCCCTAAAATTGATTTACCATTAACACTAGGGAAAAACATAATGGTATATCTATTATATCAGAAATTTATTGTTATGTAAAGTAGAATATTTTCACGATATAATTAATTTGTGATAATGTTAATCTAAATCTAAAATTATTTATTAGAATGGAATTGCTAAAAAGTAAAAAATATAGTATGATAATGACATCTAAACATAGAGAGGATTTGATGAATATGAATATATTAGCAGTAGGAGATTTAGTTGGAGAAAATGGATTAGAAAAATTAGCAGAGGTTTTACCAAGAATAAAAGAAGAATATAAAATTGATTTTGTAATTGTAAATAGCGAAAATGTAGCTGGAGGAATGGGAATTACATTCAAGACCTTTAACAAATTATTAAAATTAGAAATTGATAGCCTAACCATGGGAAATCATACATGGGCCAAACAAGACATTTTTGAGATTATTAACCACCCTAAGATATTAAGACCAGCTAATTATTCTAAAGGAGTTCCAGGAAGAGGATATTTTATTTATGAATGTAAAGGAAAGAAAATAGCAGTAGTGGATTTAATTGGAAGAACAGATATGGCAATATTATCAGAAAATCCATTTACAATAGCAGAAGAAATTGTAAAAAGAATTTCAGAAAAAGCAGATATGATTTTTGTAGACTTTCATGCAGAAGCAACAGCAGAAAAGATAGCGATGAAGCATTGCCTAGATGGAAAAATAACAGCTTTATTTGGAACACATACTCATGTACAAACCGCTGATGAAGAAATAACAGAGAAAGGAACAGGATATATTACTGACTTAGGAATGACAGGACCTAAAAATTCTGTAATTGGTATGGATATTGAAGCATCAGTAAAAAGATTTAAAACTTCCCTACCAGCAAGATATAAATTAGCAGAAGGTGATTGTATTTTTAATGGAGTAGTTTTTGAAATAAATGACGAAGATTGTCGAACAAAGAAGATAACAAGACTATTCATTCAATAAATGGAATAAAATGTAAAAAAATGCGATAAAAATTTCCACTTTTTTCCAAAAATATATAGACAAAATTTTGGAAGTATATTATAACTATAACTGTTCACAAAAAACAAAAATAAAAATTATAGGAGGCAAAAAATGGAAATTTTAAAAATCTCATCAAAATCAAATCCAAATTCAGTAGCAGGAGCAATTGCTGGTTTGGTGAAAGAATCTAACAAAGCAGAAATGCAAGCAATTGGAGCAGGAGCTCTTAATCAAGCAGTAAAGGCAATCGCAATAGCAAGAGGATTTGTAGCACCAGCAGGCGTGGACTTAGTATGTATACCTGCATTCGCAGAGGTAGAAGTAGAAGGAGAGGAAAGAACAGGAATTAAACTTATGGTAGAAGGCAGAAAATAAGAAGGATTTTTGATAAGGAAATAGTATATAAATAATAGAGGGGCACAAAAATATGAAAGAGTATTTTTGTGTCCCTTATTATAAAGAAGGAGAAAAAATGAAAGGTAATAAAGTAAAATTATTTCTTTGTCTAAGTATCGTATTAGGGTTAATAGTAATAGTTATTATCTACTTTGCCTGTACAGGGAAAAAACAAGATAAGCAAGGAAACCTAGATGTTAAGTACGAAAAAATTAATATGATTACTAACTTCCGATTAGGAATTTCTAGTTTTGATAGTATCAATCCACATATAACAAAAAATAAAGACATGATACAAATAGCCCCTCTTATTTTTGAACCATTATTAGCTATTACACAAGAATATAAGATTCAAAACTGTTTAGCAAAAGAATGGTCAAAGGTATCCGAAAAAAGTTATGTAATAAAAATAAAAGAAAAGGTTAAATGGCAAGATAATAGTGACTTTACAACAGAAGACGTTAAATTCACCATCGAACAAATTCAAAAAGATAAAAAGTCTATTTACTTAGAAAACGTGAAAGATATTAAAAAGGTAGAAGTAGTAGATAGCTATACCATTCGCTTAGAATTAAGTAAAGAAATACCTTTTTTTGAATATCAATTAATATTTCCAATTATATCAAAAAAACAATATGAAGGAAAACAGATGGAAAAATCTAAGGAAATACCAATAGGAACAGGAAAATATAAAGTTACAAGATGGGATAAAGAAATTATAGAATTATCTAAAAATGAAAATTGGTATGATATAGAAAACGAAAATGCGAATATTAAAACAATTATTATTTCTTTATATAAAGACATGGGAGAAGTGTATAATAGTTTCCGACTAGGAAATATTGATTTGGTGCACACAAGTAATAAGCAATACGAAGAATATATTGGAAGTATGGGATACCAAAAAAAGGAATATCAAGGTAGAGAGTTTGATTATTTGGCTTTTAATTGTCAAAATGATATACTGCAAGATGTTAAAGTAAGACAAGCCCTTCAAAAATCAATTAATAGAGAAAAAATAATATCTATTGTTTTAGAAGACAAAGCTTATGTAGCAAATTTTCCTCTAGATTATGGAAATTACTTAATAAAAGATATAGAGTGGAAAGAAACTTTTAGTCAAGAAGAAGCAAAAGAAATTCTAAAAGAAGCTGGCTGGAGGTTTGAATATGGTATTTGGTCAAAAGAGATAAATGGAATCACAAGAACTTTAAATTTTGCAATAACAGTTAACCAAGATAATGAACAAAGAATAAAGGTAGCAGAAGAAATAAAAAAACAGTTAGAAGTAGTTGGAATCCAAATAAGTATTAAGAAAGTATCAAAAGCTGAATATCAAAGAATATTAAAAAATCATCAATATGAAATTCTCTTTACAGGGGTTTATAATGGTTATAGTCCAGAATTAGATAGTTTTCTAGGAGAGGAGAATTTAGCAAATTATCAAAATCAAGAAATGCTTTCTTTATTAAAAGAAATAAATAGAATATCATCAGAAGATTTAAAAAAAGAAACTTATAAAAAGGTAGTAGAACTCTACCAAAAAGAAGTGCCATATTTAGGTTTATATCGAAATCAGGTAATAGCAGCATATGGGCATAGTGTGAGAGGAGAATTTACACCTAATAATTATAGTATTTTGTACCAATTTAGTCAGTGGTATAGGCAATAAGTTTTTTATTATTTTTTCTTAGTATATTTATATTATCGTTTGTCCTATTAGCATATATGATATGTTTTCTGGTTTTCAAATGACTGAGTTAGCCAACAAATGCAAAGAAAAAAGACAACTCGGTACCTTTCAAATTGCGAAAATATATCATAATATGCTTTTGAATAAATAAAAAGATAAACAAAAATAATAAAAAACACTTGACAAATAAAAATAATAGGATATAATAACTGCAAACATACGTTTATAACATGGGATGAAATTAGATAAAAAAGCAACAAAGGAAAAATAAAACAAAGAGAGAAAACTAGGAGGAAGAAAAAATGAGTAATGAAAATCCAGAAAAAATGAAAGCACTAGAAGCAGCATTAGGACAAATTGAAAAACAATTCGGTAAAGGCTCTGTTATGAAGTTGGGAGATTTTACAGCAATGAATGTAGAAGCAATTCCAACAGGAGCTTTGAGTTTAGATATTGCATTAGGAATTGGAGGAATTCCTAGAGGAAGAATTATAGAGGTATTTGGACCAGAATCTTCTGGTAAAACAACTTTAGCATTACATGTTATTGCAGAAGCACAAAAAATGGGTGGAGAGGCAGCTTTTATTGATGCAGAGCATGCTTTAGATCCAGTTTATGCTAAACATTTAGGCGTAGATATTGACAACTTAATTGTTTCTCAACCAGATACAGGAGAACAGGCATTAGAAATTGCAGAGGCATTAGTTAGAAGCGGTGCATTAGATATTATTGTAGTAGACTCAGTTGCAGCATTAGTGCCAAAAGCTGAAATTGATGGAGATATGGGAGATAGCCATGTTGGTTTACAAGCAAGATTAATGTCACAAGCTTTAAGAAAATTAGCAGGTGTAATTAATAAATCAAAATGTGTGATTGTATTTATTAACCAATTAAGAGAAAAAGTTGGTGTTATGTTTGGGAATCCAGAAACAACTCCTGGAGGTAGAGCTTTAAAATTTTATGCATCTGTTAGATTAGATATTAGAAGAATTGAAGCAATTAAACAAGAGGGGGAAGTTGTAGGAAACCGTACAAGAGTAAAAGTAGTAAAGAATAAGGTGGCGCCACCATTTAGAGAGGCTGAATTTGATATTATCTATGGAAAAGGAATTTCAAAAGAAGGGAACTTATTAGATATTGCTGTTAACTTAGAGATTATTGATAAAAGCGGTTCGTGGTTTAGCTATAATGGAGATAGAATAGGACAAGGTAGAGAAAATGCTAAATCTTACTTAATGGATAATCCAAAGATTGCAGAAGAAGTAGAAGCTAAAATTAGAGATAATTATGCCACTGCATTTGAGAAGAGCCTTGGAGATGAAGAAGTAGATCCAGAACAAGAAAAAGAACCAGAAGAGGAGTAAAATAAAAAATGCCAGAGTTAAATAAAAACTCTTCAAGAGAAGAAATTCGTGCCTATATTGCTAACATTATGCAAAGAGAAAAAAAGATGCCAGTACAAAAGGCAAGAGGGAATTATCAGACCGATGTACAAACATTAAAAACAGAAATGGTTTCCCAAATTAGGCAAAAAAACAAAAGTGATGATAAGGAGCTAATAGAGTTTGATAATCTAAAAACAAAGGTATTAAAATATATAGTATATAAGAAGAGAACTGAAAAAGAAGTAAGACAAAAGTTCTCTTCTTCTTCAACAGATGCTAATTTACTAGAAGATGTAATTGAAAACTTAAAAGAAAATGGATATATTAATGACGAAGGATATATTCAAAGGGCAGTAAATGAGTTTTTAGCCATTAATACACTTTCTTTAAAAGAAATTAGAAATAAGTTATATGCAAAAGGCTTAGATTGTGATATAATAGATACGTATTTTTCCAAACACATAGAGCAATTAGAAGAATATGAAAGAACATGTGCAAAGAAAATAGCAATGAAAAAGCAAACTCAAATGGAACAAACAGAAATTGAAAATTTTTTATATCGTAAAGGCTATACGAGAGAAAGTATTCAAGAAGCCTTTGGAGATTAATTTGTTACTATTTAAGGTTTTAAAAAAGAAAACTATTAATGCAGAAAGAGGAAATAAAAGGAATGCAAAATGTACTAACATTAGAGACAAATAAATATAAAATAAAAATAGAGAACTTTGAAGGTCCTCTTGATTTGTTATGTCATTTAATTGATAAAAATAAAATGGATATTTGCGAAATTAGAATAAGTGAAATTACAGAACAGTATATTGGATATCTAAATGAAATGGAAAGAATGAATTTAGAAATTGCAAGTGAATTTCTTATTATGGCTTCCACCTTATTATATTTAAAATCAAAATCACTATTACCAAAGACAGAGGAAGAGAATGAAAAAGAATTGACTGAAGAAGAACTGTTAAGAAGAATTATTGAGTATAAAAAGTATAAGGAAATTACCAAAAGATTTAAAGAGGTAATGGAAGAAAACTCTCAAAGATTTTTTAAAGCCCCTGAAGTAATTGAACTTCCAAAACAAAAGTTAGAAGTTAATTATAGTAAGGAAATTATACCAGAGATTTATCAAAGATTAGTAGAAAAAAATGAACAAAAGCAAAATCAAAATGCACAAAATATTGAAAAGATTGCAATTACTGATACTTACACAGTAGAGAGTAAAGTGAAAGTAATGTTTAAAGAGTTATTACATAAAAAACGCTTTGTATTTAATAAATTATTTTCAACTAGAAAATGCAATAAACAAGAGGTAGTAACTGCTTTTACAGGACTATTAGAATTATCTAGAAGAAGTAAGGTCTTAACAGAACAAGTAGAGCTCTTTGGAGATATTAATGTAGAGAAGGCAAAAAGGCAATGTTAGTTTAGGGACGTATGTTCATCTGACGAAAACGAAGTTTTTGTTAGCTTGAACGTACGTCCTTAAACTGACAAAATTAACATGATTTGATTAAAAATAACAAAACTGGGAAAACTAATACCAAATAACTTCAAGTAAAGGAGGTTATACAAATGGTATTAGTTTTTATTTTATTAACGATATTTATTATCTTATTAACACTTGTTTTTGCAATACTGTTATCTACACTCCATATAGAAATACAAAATCTAGCATTAACAAATAGGAAAGAAGAAAAGCTAAATAAGAATTATGCAGTTGTTTTATCGCTTTACTTAGGAAACAAATTGAAGTGGATGAGCTTTCACTTGAATAGTAAAAAGCTAAGAAAAGCATATAGCAAAATGCAATTAGAAAAAATAGATTTAAAGAAAATAGAAAAGAACTTCAAATGGGAAAATTTAAAAGCAATTAAAATATTACAACCTAAAATATCCAAATTGAAATTAAATATGCAATTAGGATTAGAAGACCCTATGCTGACAGCTTTTTTAGTAACTATATTTTCCTCTTTCTTATCTATTTTATTACCACATGTTGCAATCAATATGAAAAAGGAACATTATAATTATACCATTGAGCCAATTTATCAAAATAAAAATATATATAAAATTCAATTTAATTGTATAATTCAGGTAAAAATGGTACATATTATAAATGTAATATACATTTTTTTAAAGAAAGGAAGAAGTGATTTAAATGAACGAACAACATCCAATAGAAGGTCTTATGGTTACAGCTATGAATAGTATTCAAGACATGATAGATGTTAATACTATTATAGGAGAGCCAATAGAGACAACCAATAACGTTATTATTATTCCAATTTCAAAAGTAGGATTTGGTTTTGCAGCAGGAGGAAGCGAATTTAAAGGTGAGACAATTAATGAATACACTAAAAAAGAAAAAGAAGAGGCTATTCAATATAGGTTACCATTTGGTGGAGGAAGTGGAGCAGGTGTATCAATCTCTCCAATTGCATTTCTAGTAGTGCAACAAAATACAGTAAAGTTATTGCCAGTAGAGCATTGTTCTTCAGTAGATAGATTGTTAGATTATGTACCAGATTTAATGGACAAGTTAAATGTCCTTTTAAATAAGAATATGCAAAACAAAAAAGAAGAAAAAAGAGAAGAAATGAAAAGCAAAGAGAGAGCTAGAAAGGACTTGAAAGAAACTTTAGAAAACATTTCAGAGACTGTGCCAACTCCTACAAATGTAACTACTAAAACTAGACCAAGACGTAGTAAAATGCCAAAGCAAGAAGCAATTACTTATGAATATGAGTATGATGAGACAATAGATGATGAGAATTTAGGCTTTGAAGAATAGAAAGTTTACAAATATGTATTGACACAAAAAAAGATTATCAATATAATTTCCTCAGAAATATACAAGAATAGACAAAGAGAAGGATTACAATTGAAATATTAAGGGGGAGAAACAAATGAAAAAATTAAAATTTGCTATTATGCTAGGATTAGCAATAGTAATGCTATTAGTAATGACAACAAATGTAAAAGCAGAAGTAGATACACTTAACTGGACAGATAGTTCAAAAATAGAAATGTCTCTTACAAAAGAGGTACCATCTGTTAAATATTATGATGTGTATTTAAATGTGAAAGGACTTGAAGAAGTTGGTGGAGAAACGCAAAGAAAGTAACATTTATGTAAGAAATGGGAATACAGAGCCAACAGTTACAAAATCAGACACAGGTAGAATAAATAATGCAGATTTTGACTTGACAACTACAGGCATAAAGAAATTTAAAATTAATGACTGGATAGGAAATGCAGGAGATATCTATGTATGGATATATGAAGAACAAACAAACTTAGAAAACACAACAAAGGAGCATAAAAGTATTGTTTCAGGGATTAAACTAGAAAGGTTAGAAACAAATAAAGTAGGAGAAAAAATTCACTGCTACTTATTTGACACTAATACAACCACATTTTTATATGAACCTGGAGAATCAGAGAGAAAAGTTAATGTAAAAATAGGAACGATAACAGATAATACTATTTTAAAAGCTATCAAAAATGGTGAAAAAGATGGACTAGAAAAATTATTAGCCTATGGTAAGAATGCTAAGTCTATCTATTCAACTACTGTTTCTGTTGGAGTCGCTGGAGGACCTGCGATTGCAAAAAAACTGAACTTAGTAAATAATCAATATTATTATGCATACTTAACAGTAGAAAATGCAGACGGAACATGGTATCCAGTAGAAGACATTGGGTTATATCAAGCTAACGTCAATGAGAAATATAACATTAAAAATTTAACAAGATATGGTGATAAAAATTTTACGTGGGAATTATCAGAAGAACCAACTAAGAAACCAGATGCGTCAGGAGATAAAAAAGAAACAACTAACAAAATAGAAAAGCCAACTAATAAGCCTTCCAATAACAAAGATAATACAACTGCAACAGGAAAGTTACCTCAAACAGGATTAAATACAATAATTGTGATATCTAGCATGGGCATTATAGGTATAATTGCAACTATAGGAGCAATAAAATATAGAAAATATAATATTAAATATTAAAATATAAAAAGAAATCTTGCAAAATAGTAGGATTTCTTTTTGCATTTCTCTTGCTAATTATAAAACAAAAGAGATATAATTAAAATAGTTGAATCGGAAGCAAAGGAAGAAAGAATATGAAATATACAGAGGGAAAGAAAGAACTAGAATTACCAAGGGTTTATCGATTTGGAATAGAACTAGAAGCATTTAATGTTAATACAGGTTTTAATCGTAATAGCCTATATCATTCAAAAGAAAGTAATGAGTTCTTAAACCAACATAGATGGAAAAAAGCAAATTTTTTGGAAGAAAGTTTAGTAGGTGAAGGTGGAGCAGAATTGATTTCTCCAATTTTATATGACAAAGCAGAAGATTGGCAAAACTTACAAGAAGTTTGTGCACGCATGCAAAAATATCCAGGAAAACATGGAAAAGAAGTAGTTGCAGATGAAAAGTGTGGTTGTCATATTCATTTTGATAGTAGAGTTTTAAGTGGGAAAACAAAAGAAGAATCGCAAGCAATTATGGCGAATTTCTTGAGTTTGTGGGCAGAGTCAGAAGAATTAATGTATAAAATGTGTAATGATGTAAATGATCCTATTAGGGCAGGAGCATTAAACGTAAAAGGAAATCCCATTCATAGATTGTCTCTTGCATTACAAGGGGTAACAGGAATGGCAATGCCAACAGGAAAGAAAATACATGAAGCAATTCAAAATAATACATTAAAAGTATCTTACCAAAAGTTTGGAAGAATGAAGAGAGCTGTAGCAAAATTAAAATTAGATAATAGACGATATGCAGGATTAAATTTGACAAACTTGGGAAATCCAGATAAAAATACCATAGAGTTTAGAATTTCGAATGGAACTTTAGATCCAGAAGTCATCAAACAAAATATATATTTATATGCTTCATTAATAGAAACAGCAAGGACAATGGCTTTAGAACCTGAAAAGTTAGGTGATAAAGTTGAACAATTCTATAGAACAGATGTAGATGAGACTACTAAATTAGAAAATTTACTAAATTTATTATTTTATAATGAACAAGAACAAGATATGTACAGAAAAAGGTGGGAATCAGTCAGAAATGCAGAAGTATTTAAAGATAATGATAAAAAAGGATTTGCACCAAATAGATTTCAAAGGGAGGAATTTGAGCAAATAGCGAAAAAGACTCCTGCCACAATGGTAAAGCAAGCATTTGCAAGATTGAAAACAATGATGCAAGAGAAAATAAGAGATAATTTAGGAAAAGGCCAATTAGGAAGTGAAAGATAGATGATAGATATAAGGTATCAAAATGCATTAGCAGAAGTGGAAGAGATACTACAAAATACACAAGAAGATTTGGTAGCTAAGATTCCAAATAAGATAAGACAATTTATTAGAGAAAATAAGAACCAAGAATATATGACTAGTATAGTGAATGGGAAGCTATTAAATGAACAAGATATTTTACCAGAAACACAATCTCTTTTAGCATTAATTTATAGAAGTTATTGGGCAACTGAAGAAGAAAAGAAAGAATTTGCTAAAAAAGATAGTATAGAGTTGGAAAAAGCAAGGGAAAGTTTGAAAATAGACAACACTTTTGAAAAGCGAAAAGAAGAAGTTAAAATAGAAGAAACAACAAGCCTTATTCCAGTGCAAGAAGAAAAGTGGTATCAAAAGGTATGGAAAAAACTGTGTATATTATTTCAGCGTAAAAGATAAAAATGTCGCACATGGGGACAGATGTCGCACTTAACTAGCGTCCCCATGTGCGACATTTTTTATATTTTTGTTAAGTCCTTAACAAACTAAACCATTTGCTATAAATATTTTCCATCATCGTAAAAGTAGAAATTTTGTTAATTGACTTTTCTGCAATAATATTAACTTTGCCAATTTCTTGACCATTTAGCAGATAAGTTACAGTTCCTAAAACTTGCCCTTGTTCTACAGGAGAAGATACCATGGTAGGTAATTCTAATTGTTGTTCAATATTTTTGTCCTGTCCTTTTTGGATTAAAATTCCACTATCATCTTCTAAAATTCCATTTACATTAGTCTCAATTCCCTTATCTACTAAAATATCTTTTATAATGTCACCTTTGCTTGCCAATTTTTTATATTCAAAATTAGCAAATCCATAGTCTAATAATTTTTGAGCTTCAGCAAAACGGATTTTAGTATTAGGTGCTTTCATAATAACTGCAATTAGAGAAAGGTCATCACGAGTGGCACTAGCAGATAAGTTATATAAAGCAACAGAAGTAGAACCAGTTTTTAGCCCAGTTGCACCTTTGTAATTACGAATTAATTTATTGGTATTTACCAAAGAAGATTTGCCATCTCTTAAACTATCCATATAAATAGTAGTATATTTTGTAATAGAAGGATGTTTATTTAATAGTTCCTTAGACATTAAAGCAATATCATAGGCAGATGTAACATGGCCATCTTCATCAATACCATGGCAGTTTTTAAAAGTAGTATCCTTCATACCTAATTCTTGTGCTTTAGCATTCATTTTTTCTACAAAAGCTTCTTGTGAACCAGCTAGATATTCAGCCAT
>JAAWKD010000037.1 GCA_022797215.1 Clostridia bacterium | reverse complement strand
CTAGTGGATAATTATATCATACAATCTATTGTTACAAGTATGTTATTGTCAATAATATCTCCATTATTATCAATCTTAATCTCAACGACAACTTACTATTTGTACTTCACAATTATATCACATTATTTTATATTTTATTTATAAATGTATCTAAAATATTATGATATTGATTACTTAATTTTGATATATCGCCATTTTTAGAACTATGCGACATTATAAATTCTTCTATGTTCATTTCACATTTTCGTAATTCTTCTTTGCTATATTCCCTATCTTCTACATTTATTCCTGCTACTTGTAACAGTTCTATTTCTTCATTTTTAAATTCTTTTTTTAAGTTCATCTTTGATCCCCTCTCTTATTCTTTTATTGCTACTAATAATTCATTATCTTGTACCATTCTCTTTTGTTCTTTATATGTAAATTTTGCACCAGTAAAAAATACTTTGTAATATAAATTTTCTAATCTTGTTTTGCATAAAGCTAAAAATTCATCTGTTTGTTCTTCAGTTAGGTTATATTTTACTCTTAACTCATAAAATGTAAAAATAATCTCATTTTGATTTATATTCATTTTGCTATTTATTAGGCTTTCTACAAATTGTGTTGTCATTACTTTTCACTCCGTTTCTTTTTGAATTATAGCACTTATTTTTGTTTTTGTCTTTAAAAATGACAAAAAAAATAATAGGAATGGTACTTATTATTTCTAACAAATACCATTCCTACTTATCTCTCAATTTCTTTTCTATAAATGATTTTATCTATTTCCTTTGAAGTAATTTCTTTTTTATCTATTGTATTCCCTTTATCATTTACTATCTCTGCATAATATTTTTTTCTTTTGTATATTTCTAAAATGACTGCCTTATTTTTGTTTTTTAGTTCTACCACATCAAATTTCTTTATCTTCATAATATATCACTTTCCTTTATTGATATGCTGGCGTTCCATAACCTAAAATAACACTACTGCCCACATCATAAATATTTTGTTTACACATATCTCCTGTTGTATTTCCCTCAATAGTATAAACCTTATTGTTTTCTACTTTTTCTACAATTCCTGTATGATCTGCCTGTCCGTCATTGCTATCTGCCCAGTCAAAAAAGATTATATCTCCGTGCCTTTGGCGTATAACTTCCATCTTGCCATAATCCACGATTTTGAAACCAAACAACTCCCTCACTCTGACAACCTGCATACTTTGGAACTATTCCTGCATTTATATAACCGGCATTGTTCGGCACACCAAGAAACAAAACAAGCACACCATTCAACCCTAGATTCAAAACCATACCAAGACCAGTAAGGCTCTCCGTCCTATATTTCCTATTTGTGAAATAGCAACTTTTACAATATCACTATTTCCTCCTCCATATATAAGACTTGACCAATTACTAGCATATTTTTCATTCATTAGTTCATTTAACTGTTCTCTTTGTGCTTGATTAAGATTATATTGATTTGATATTTCTTCTATGCTTTTTACTCTAACTGTAAGGTGTAGTGTTTCTTTAATTACTGTTATCTCTCTTTCTCCACCTCGTCCATCTGGAACTTTTACTTTTTCTTGTCTTTTATCTACTACCTCATTAAATTCGTTCATATCCCAGAATACTTTTTTTAATGTTTTTGCTCTGTTGTCATCCATAGTCATAACATCTACTTTATAATCTCCATTGCTTATCATTACTGTATAAACTGCTATTACATCTCGCCAATTTGCTCTTGCATATTTAATGTCATAATCTGCGTTAGGGTGTTGTCCTTTCTTTTTCTCTATTTCTTTTGAAAATTCTGTATTCAATTCTGCCATTACACTATTTACTGTCATTTCTCCGTCTTTTTTCTCATTTGCAAAAAAGATTCCAAACACAGAACTGCATATCATAGCAATTAAACAAATTACAACAATTACTACTACTGCTACCCAACCTCCTGCAATAATTGCTGAAACAAGTGCTTTTGTTGCTGCAATTATTGCTTTGATTATTGCTATTGTTGTTTTAATTGCTACTTTTGTTGCTTGTATTGTAGTTTTTACAGCTTGTTTTGTCATTTGTGCCGTTCTTTGAGCTAGTTTTACACTATTTTTTGCTACTTGCTTTGTTGTTTTTATTGTTGTTTTCGCTGTCTTTTCTGTTGTTTTAACTGTGTTTTTTGCTGATTTTACTGTGTTTTGAACTTTTTTTATATTTCTTTTTGCTTTGTTTATTGTGATTTTTCCTTTTCGTTTTACATTTTTTATTCCTTTTTGTGCCTTTTTTATCTGCACTTTTCCTTTTTCAATATTCTGTATAGTTTTTTCAAAATTTTGCTTTCTTTTTCTATTTAATCGTGGTGTATAATAAATAATATCGTGCATTGTATTATTTACTTTATTTTCTGCATATTCTTGTGCTGTATTTTCGTTCTTTTCGTAATTTTCTTTTGTTTTGTCTTTTACACTTATTATATTTGATTTTAGATTTTGTCCCATTATCGTTGCTCTATCAAGTTTCTTTATACTAATTTCTTCTTTTTTCTTTGTTTTTATATCTGCCATTGCTATTCCTCCAATCCTGCCTTTATTTTCTTTGCTACAACTACTAATCGTCCGTTTTTGTTGGAATATTCACAAGTGCTTAATGTAATCAATTTATCTCCATATTCTGCTGTCTTTTCTGTTTCATAAAAAGAAAGCTCTTTACATTTTTTTATAAATGTATCGAACTCCTGCTTTGAACTGCTATTTACAAATTTATAATATTCAAAACCTGTATAAGCAACTGTTTTGAATACTGCTATTATTTCATAGTCTGCATTTTCATATATAGTATTGAAATTTATTACTTTGTGATTATTGTAAAATTCTTTCTTTTTATATTTTTCTAATTCTCCAAACATTTGATTATTCTTAATATGATGACCATATATAATAACATTATCACTTGCTTGCACATTGCAATATTCTGCAATATAAGGTGTTCCTAATTGAGAATATTGTTTATAAAAGTTTTTTCTTAAATAATAATCTTTTCTATTGCTTTCTGTCTGCATAACAGGGTAGCTTATATTTGTGTTTTCTATTTCTAGCCACCCTACAAAATCATTATTCAAATCATATAGTTTTTGTAAATTTATACTTTCTTCTTGTTGTTTTTCGTTTTGTTCCTCCTGGCATTCCGTGATAATGTTCTCTAATTCTTCAAAAACCTCGTTTTGCTCTTTATCTTTTTTATAATTTATTATAATATAACTAATGCTAGTAACTAAACTAGCTACTAGCATTATAACTAAAAATATATAGAACTTTTTATACATATTGCTCCCTCTTTCTATATAACTTCATTTAATTTTGTTGTCATCAATTTATAGAGTTCGGTATCTTTTGGAAATTTATTTACAAAAGGTATTAGCGAATTTCCTATTTTTAATAATCCGTGTCCTGCCTCTACATTTGTTATAAAACTCAACTGTTGGTCTGATATATTTAATAGTTTTGCAAGTTCTGCTCTGTCTGTGCTTGCTTGATTAAGCATTATGATTAACTCACTATTTGCAAGCATTGTTCTTGCTAAATCACTTCGTAATAAATCTTCTACATTTTGTGTAATACCAGTACAGCAAGCACCATATTTTCTAACCCTTTTCCATAATGTGAAAAGGAAGTTAGCTGAATATTCATATTGAAACAAAAGATATATTTCGTCAATATAAATATATGTGCTTCTTCCTTTTTGTCTATTTGCTGTTATTCTATTAAAAATGCTATCTAGTATTACTAGCATTGCAATAGGCTGTAATTGTTTTTTTAGTTCTAATATATTATAACAAACTAACCTATTATGAATATTTACATTCGTTTGTTTTGCAAAAGTGTTCAAACTACCATTACTAAATAATTCTATTGCAAGTGCTACATCTTTTGCCTCTTTTTCATTTTGTTTTAGTAGTTCTTCTCTAAAATCTTTTAGAGTTGGTGGCTCTCCCTCATAATCATTATCTTGATATTTTTTATATACATTTGCCGTACATCTATCAATTATTGACCTTTGTTGTGGCTCTAATGCTTTCCCCATAAGTTGCTCACATAATGAAAGCACAAACTCTGACTTCAATACTATTGGATTCGCATTATCTCCATAAAATTTATTCATATCCATTGCGTTTATGTGATTTTTGCTTGTTGAAGATATTTCTACAAGCTCTCCTCCAAGTTCTTTTACAAGTCCTGCAAATTCATTTTCTGGATCAATGATTATTATATCTGCGTCTTTTTCTTTTAACATTATTGAACTTATTTCTTGTTTAGCTGTAAAACTTTTTCCACTTCCAGAAACTCCAAGTATAAAACTGTTTCCGTTTAATAACTGCTTTCTATCTAACAATATCATATTTTTTGAAATTGCATTTTGTCCATAATATATTCCGTTTAGGGTGCTGTACTTCTTGCACTTTAAAAGGCATAAATACTGCTAGGCTTTCTGTTGTTAATGTTCTCAATGTTTCTATTGTTTCTATTCCTATTGGTAATGTTGTGTTTAATCCGTCAAGTTGTTGAAACCTTAATATACCAAACTGGCACAAATTTTTTCTTGCTGTTGTTAATATTGCCTCTGTTGTATTTTCAAGTTCTTTCTCTGTGTCTGCTATAAATACAACTGTAATTAGTCCTAAAAACATACGCTGATCTCGTGTCATTAAATCATTTAAAAAATCTCTTGCCTCTTGTTCTTGTTGCTCCATATCAAATGGAACTGACGCAAGAAAATTATTATTTTCGCTTTGTTTTCTTATATAATTAGCTTTGTTTGTTTCTACTCCTAGCAATATTCGTTCTGCGTCTTTTATTGCCTCATCTGTTGCTACTGGCGATATATCTATTGTTAATGTTAAGTTTTTACTAATGTCTGTTAGCTCTGCTATCATACTGTCTTTTATAAATGAAGCATACTCTTTTAGGAATATTACTCTGCCGAATTTATCTCCCATTTTGAAATAGTCCTTTTTGAACTCAAAACTGTCTGGACATATATAGTCTTTGAAACTGTGTCCTTTTTGCATATTGTCTATCATATCAAAATTAAAACTGCTTTCCTCTCCTATTCTATAAAAGTTGTGTAGCATTTTTAGTCTTTCGTTTGAATCTAACTCTATGCAAGCTGAATTTAACTTTTTAAAATGTTTATTTAATTCTACTGCAATTCTTCTAAAAGCTGTTCGTGCCTCCTCCAAGTTTTTCTTTTTGATTGTTATTGTTATATACTTTTCTTGCACAATTCCATTACTTGTTTTTGCTCCCTCATCAATTAACCTATTATATTCACTTCTTAATCTATCAAGTTTGTCTTTTTCATTTTCTATTTTAATGTTATTCTCTATATTTTGCTCATTCATTTTGCTATTTAATATACTAATTTTCACAAGCATTTCACACTCAAAAGAATTAAGTATTTGCATATAGTCTAAAAACATTGCCTCTTTATCTTCCTCGCTTGCTACAATGTAGTTAATATCTGTAAATTTAAAAGTTTTGGAATATTTATTTTTTCCTACTAAAAATACTCCATCTCTCCATATTCTTTTAACTGGTATGACATCTTGCACACCCTTTGGAATTATATATTTTTCCTTATCTTTTTTGAATAAATCAATTATTTTCATAAATCCTACCTCCTTTTTAAGAGGTAAAATCTCAATACTGTTTTTCTTTAATCTTGTTTATTGTCTATTTTTATTTTCTTTTTGCTCTTTTTCTCTTTCTTATCTTGTTTTACTTTTTTAGCTTTCTTCTTGCCTTTTTCACATTGCCTATACATATCTAAATATAGGTTATTAGGTTTGAATACTAATTTTTTAGGTGTTAATATCTCTGACTTGATCCAAGCTTTCAAAAACTTTTCTGCTGTCATTCCGTTATATTTTACAAATCCTAATAACGCAAAAGGAACTGCACCTGCCATACATAGCCACGATACAGTTCCAGTATTATTGAATATTGGCTTTGTTATAAAATATATTCCGACTGCTACAATACAAGCTAATGCCGAACATACAAATTGCCTCATTGTCAGTCCAAAAAATATATTTTCTTTGTACTGCCTTATTTCCTTATTTATCTTAACTTCCATAATTTATACACCTTTCTCTTTTATCTATCTTCTCGATTTTTCTTATTTTTGACTTTTCTGTTCATTTCTTTTTCCATCTTTATTTTTATATCATCAAATTCATTTTCATCAATTAGCTTATATTCTTTAGGCTCTATTTCTCCTGTTTGTAGTTTTACTAATCTATCAATAATCTTTTCTCTAATTTCTGGTTTTACTTTGTCCAAATACTCTCCCATTGTTGTAATATCTGGCTGATATAAATCATTTCCCATTTTATAAAATTTTAGATCTACTAATCCTTGCTTTCTATTTATATCAACAATAAAATCTGGTATATCATCCAATTTTATAATTACTTCATCTATTCCATCATCTGCAAAGTATAATTCTTCTTTATTAGTTATAATATTTCTTATTTCCTTTTCATCATAAAACTGTAATTTGCTTGAATTATCTTCCATAACGCTTTTCTCCTCTTTGTTTTCTTTAAAAGTATCTGCTAGATTTCCTCCTGCTTTTACTTTTTCAAAATCTTCTTTTGCTTTTTTTAAGTCATCTCCATAATAATAGCCATAACCCCAGTCTACTTTCTCATTACTAACTTTATAATTAAAAGCTACTATATATTCTTTTGTTCCATCTTTAAAGCAATGTTCTACAAGTGATACTGGCTCGTTATTTCTTTTTCCTGTTTCAATAATACATTTATTATCTTTGTGTGAATAACATAGGTATTCACTTTGTATAATTTCTTGATTATCATTAACCCATTCTTGTAACATTTCATAAGTAGAGTGTTTCATATCTTTATAATAATCAGTTTTTATAAATTTTCTTGCTAAATAATCACAAAAATCATAAGCTATATCACATTCTAATGGATCTGCTGTATCTGGTCTTGTTAGCATTTCATTTATTAAGTCATACCCTAATGTAAATGCAATATAATGTATCTCATTTTCTTCTTGATATTTTCCTCTTGACATTTCCATTACTCCGTTATTATCAGCAATATAATCGTTGCTATATTTCATAACATCTGTTAATTCTGTATCACATTCTTCCTCTAAAAACTCCTGTGTTATTTCTTCATCTTTACAATATTCTAAATATTTTTGCATTCCCTCTTTATGAAAAATGCCATCTATAAACTCATAACTTTCAATTTTTTTCCATATTATGCTATGGTATTGTGGAGTTATAAATTCTATATTCATTCCATTTTCTAAATGTCTAAATATATTCATATCAATATCATAATCCCATTCTTGTGAATATTCGCACTCATAATTTTCTATATCTATTGCAACTATATATTCTTCATTTGAAGCTATTGCAATACCATTTTTACTATTGTTTTTATCAACAATTAAACAATGTATATTCATATCTTTAAGCTCTTGATTTTCATTTAGAAATTGTCTAACATTATATAAAATAATATCTTTTTTCTCTTTGTCCATATTTTTTATCTGCTCCTTTCCTGTTTCTTTTCTTCTTTTTCTGCAATTTTTATCATCTTTTTTAATTGTTCTGTCAATACATTTTTAGGTACTGAAGGATTTGACATTTCTAACTGCCAATTTATCTCTCCAATTATTTCATCAATAAATTGCTTTCTAGTTGTAGTCTTTGGTAGATAACCCATTCCATCTTCAAAATGTATCTTTTTTGCTATTTCGTGCAAGTCTTTATTTCCTTTGATTTCTTCTATCAATATATAATTATCTTTAGTATTTTCACTCATAGCTTTCACAACCTTTCTCTAGTTTGGTATTTCTATCTGTATTCAATAATTTATACTTTTTTATGCCATCTAGTGTAATTTCATAAATTGCTACTTTTTTACCTGTGTATTGACATACTTTCTTATCTGCTGATTTTACTAACCCCAATTTTTCTAATTCTGTAAGGCGTGGTGCTGTGTAATTTCGTTCTGCACTTGGTATTAGTTTTAATTCAAACAATTCGACTGCTATTTCTTTTGCTGTTTTTTTCCCTTTTATAAGCCTATTTAATATTTGTGCATACCTTATTTTCTTTTTTAACTGCATATCTTCAAAACTTAATTGTCTTGTTTGGTGTGTTATTGTACTCATATACTTTCCCTACCTTTCATCTATAATCCCATCATTTCTCTTACAACTCTATCGCTCATTTTTATAGTTCCTACAAGTACCAACATATTGAAAACTAGCTCTCCAATATAGCTCCATACTTGCGTTGCAACAGGTGCATTCATATCAACTGCTGGTGGTGTGGACGCAAATAGTGAAAATATAATACAAGAAAGCACAATAATTGCTCCCTCCATACATACTGAAGTATAAGATTTTATAAAGCTCTTTGCCACGCTTTGTGATGGCTCTCCTGCCATTGCTGAAAGTGGAATCGGTGCTATTGCTGTATATAGATAAAGTTTGAAAAACCTACCATAAACACTCATTATCATTACAAAAGAAAGTACAGTTATAAATAGTCCACCAATAATCGTAATTGCCCATAATGGAATACTCTCGAAAAATCCGACAACTTTCTATTGCTGAAATTATTTCTGGAGGTATAACTGTACTTGTGCTATTTCAAAAACCTGCTGAACTCATTATTGTAGAACTTATGCCCTGTACTATCTTAAATATTGCAAGCATTAAATCTAGTCCGTAAACTACTATTGTATATGCTATTGCAAACCTCAAAAATAGCTTAAATGCGTGTTCTGGCTTTTTTACTTCTGAAAACGAATTACAAGTCTTGATAACTCCTGCTAAAAAGAAAATGACAAGCAATGCTAGTCCGTATTGCTTGTACTGCTCCGTGTATATTAGTAATTACATTCCATATACCACCGACCTTTAAAATTTTCTGGTGTTTGTGAAACTAACTGCCATATCTCGCCTAGTTTCCCATTCCAAGTATTGATTGCGTTTTGTAGATTACCTACAATCCAATTATCACTCAAATTTATCGCCTCCTATATTTTTTATAGGAGGGCAATATCTCTTTTATTGTTTTTCTTCAATTTTCTAACCTAGTATTAGTTCTAGTATTTGTTTTGCAAAAGCTATAATTACTCCACCTGCAAGAGTCATAAATCCATTTGCTCTTTGTGATGGATCGTGTGATTTTATAGCCATACCAACTTGCACAATTCCCCATAATAAAAGAATTGCACCTATTGCACCTATAATTTGGTACATAAAGTTTTTTAGATTATTGATGACAGCTAATGGGTCATCTGTTGCAAATACTGTATTGTTTCCAACTAATAATACAGCTCCAACTGTAAAAATTTTCATTCCTATACTTAATAATTTTTGTTTACTTATTTTCTTTTTCATAAAAAATTCCTCTCTTTCCGAGAGGGCATATTTATCTTATTTTGTTTTTCTTCAAAATTAGTTATCTTTTTTAGATTCTTTCATAAAGTATTCATCTATTTCTTCATCAATTAAGATTTCATAATTTCCTATATCTTTATACTCTTTACATTTAATATCACTTGTATCGGTATCTATTGATATAGTAGCAATAGCATTTTCTGTATTGCCGTGTATATAAGTTTTGTACCCTCCATCTTCTGTTAGTTTGATGTTTGGGTGTGCAAATGTGTTATATTTTAAATCTATTATTGGTCTTTCTCCTCTTATAAATAATAAAGCATACTTATTGTCTAGCATTCGGACTTCATCTGGTGTCATTAACTCTCTACCTGCTATCTGGTAGTTTGTGCTATAACTTCCAGAATGTCCTGTACTTTTTCCGATAGGTATTGGTATCAATAGTTTCCTTTCCTAGAAGTTCGCTGATATACTTGTGTGTAGACTGCTCATTTCCGTCCGTAAGTATAACAGTTCATCACAGTTGCCGTACAATGCTTTCCCATTGTTTTTCAAACAATGTTTTTAATTGTGCAAGATTCTGCAATATTATTGATACTGATACACCTCTTGAACGCATTGTTGCTAAAATCTTGTCAAAATCGTCTGGCAATGATACATTTGCGAACTCGTCCATTATAAAATGCACATTTACAGGCAATGCACCTTTGTACTTGTGGTCTGCTATATAAAATAATTGCTGAAATATTTGTGTATATAGCATTGAAACTATAAAATTGAAACTCGTGTCATTATCTGGTATTAACGCAAAAAGTGCTACTTTCTTTTCTCCAATGCTTGCAAGCTCCATTTCATCTTCCATTGTTAGATTCGCTAAATCTCGCAAATTAAACTTTTCTAACCTAGAGGCTAATGTTATTTGTATTGATTTTAGTGTTTTTGCCGAACCAGAATGATAGCTCCTATAATATTTTAGTGCTATGTGCTGTGGGTTTATTTCTTCTATCATTTTAAATAATTCGTCTAATGGGCTTTCGTATTCGTCATCATCTTCTTTTACATCTCCTGCCCTTAATAGTTCTAATACCATATCAAAGTTTTGTTCATACTCTGGAGCTTCATATTTCAATAAAAAGATTAAAGACATAAGTAGCATTGAGGCTGATGTGTCCCAAAATGGATCATTGCTTTGACTTCCGTTTCGGTGTTGTACTCTTAAACAAATTCGTTACAAGTCTTTGAACATCATTGTCAGTTTTTAAATATTTGAACGGATTATAACCATAACTTAAATTCATATTGATTAAATCTAAAACTTTCACTTCAAATCCGTTTTTTTCTAGCATATACCCTGTGTCCCTTAAAATTTCTCCTTTTGGATCTAAAATGATATAAGAATTGTTAGAGGCTTGTAATAAGTTAGGTTTTGCATAAAACAATGTTTTACCTGCACCGACTTCCGACCGATTACTAATGTATTTAGATTTCTTCTGTGTTTTTTAGCATTTAATCCTAGTCTTATATCTTGTGTTAGTATTCTGTTTTCGCTTTCTGGTAGTTGCTTATATTTTTTATTTATTTCTCTCGTATTTCCCCATTTCGCTGATCCGTGTTCTTTACCTTTTTTATAATTCTTTCTAGTTGAAAAATATGCTCCTATTCCTATAAAATAAGAAAATAAAAAAATAGCAACAGTTTTTGTGCTATTCTCTACAATACTTATTTTAAATGGTGTGTTTAGTGCTACTGGCAACTCATTTATTATTTTTGCAAGTCCTCCGTCTAATAATGGTGCTACTAAAAGTGCAAGCCATATAACAGGTATTATTCCAATAATAGTTAGTATTACATATATTCTATTATCTTGTTTCATCTCTATCTCCTTTTTTTCGGTGGAATATTCCCTTTTGCTTTTTAGATGGTGCTTTCGCAACTTTTATAATAACTTTATCTATTAAGTCTGTTTCTTTTTCTTGCTGTCTTAATTCATTTTTCATACTTAATAGAGAATTTATTATAATTGCATAGACTATTCTGTCCATTTCAACTACTCTTTTTTCATCTTCCATAGAACTTCCTACCTTTCATATTCTCTATTAGTTTTGTTTCTGTTTTGCATTCCTACATCTCTGTCCATTCCCTCTGTTAGTATTTCAAAACATTCTCGTCCTTTTGCTAATTCTGTCTTTATTTCTTGTGGTGTCATTTGTTTTAGTTCTTCTGGTATTCTTTCAAAATTAAAGTCTTTCGTTGGTAGTCCATATCTTTTGCATACCATATATGCAACACTTTCATTTTTAAAAGTATTTAGCTCTGAATCTGCAAAAGATAATGTGTGAATACTTGCAATTTCTCTTACTAACCCACTAATTATTTGTTCTACTTCTGCTCTTTCTGCTACTTCTATAATTCTTTCATCTGCATTAAAATTAACTAACTTATTAGCATTTGAAGTATTTTGTACTGGTCTTACTTCAACTGGCGAAATAGATAATATTGATTTCATTATACTTTCCTTTGAAAATGGAACTGTATTTAATTGTCTTTTTACTCTCATATCGGAAATATCATATACATTTTTAGGATTATAGCTTTGTGCCTCTGTTCCATCATCTCTTTCGTAAATATCTCCCTGCTCTAATATAATTATTTTGTTAGGCTTTCCTGCAAAATTTATATTATCTTTTTTCCACCCCTCTGCGTCTTTTAGTTGTGTAGCTTTTGGGTTTTGTGCTGTTACAAGTAAAGCATTTCCTACTGAATAAGTTGGAAATTTACTTTGCACATTTAAGTAGGTCTTGTAAAGTTCCCCACTTTCTGTTATTTTTGTTGCCATTTCATCTTGTGTATTATATGCAAATTCTCTGTCTTGCTGTTTTCCTTTTCCCCATTCTTCTGCATTAAATTCTTTTTTGTTACTTTGCACATTATTGACTGCACTTTTTATAATATCGTTTATCATACTCATAAGCTTATTTGCTCCTTTCCTTTTTTCTATTTTTCTTTTTAGGTTGTTTGTGTTTTGTTTCGTTTGACTTTTCTTGTTTTGGTGTTTCTTTTGTTTCTTCTTTTGCCTTTTGTTGTTCTTTTTCTTCTCTCTGCTTTTTTATTGTGTCTAACTTTTCCATTATTGATGGCTTTTCTTCCTTTTTAGTCCCCTCCATCTTTTCGTTTGCTTTCGATAAATTCTCTGATGGAACTTCTTTCTCCGTAACTGGAATGTTACTGGGGTTAGTGTTCTCATTTTCCTCCTTATTGTTTTGTTTTTTCATTAGTTTGTTTAGTAAATCTTGTGATGTATTTTTTTCTTGAATCTCTTTTTGAATTTCTGTTTTTTCTTTTGGTGCTTGTGTAGGATCTTCTATTTCTGCTTTTTCTAATACTTCATCTAATTTTGACTGTTCAACTGTTGTTAATTTATAATTTTCTACTATTCTATTTGTTAAAACTGCGTCTTCTTCTCTAACAACAATATCAATAATTCCCTCTTTATTTACTTCGCCTTTTACAAATATAGCACTATATGGAATTTTGTATTTTTTAGCACCTTTTTTGAAATCTTCTAGGTCTTTTTTTTCAATACTAAATATTTTCAAGTTGCTCTTACTTTTTAGCATTTTATTTAGTCTTACTTTACCTGTTTTGTGTTCGTTTCGTTCTTTTGACATAGCATATAACATTACTGCTATTTCTTTTGTCATATTTCCTGTTAGTCTAGCTACCACTTCTGTTCCATCTAACATCATTTTTACAAATTCATCTGCTGAATCACTTGCTGTACTCATAACTTTTTCTCTCCTTTCCTTTTTGGATTTCTTCTTTCTCATCTAATTCTTTTAGATTTTGTTTTATCTTTGGTACTCTTGACTCAATTTCTTTACACATTTTTATTTTGTGTTTTAGAAATTGAATTTTGCCTGCTATTTGAGAGAGTTTTGTATAATTCTCTTGTCTTTCTTCTTTCTTCAGCTTGGTGTTCTGATAGTAAAGTTTATCTCGCTCCTCCTCGAGATTTTTAAGTTCTTCATTTAGAGTATTCATATATAAAGAAAGCTCCTTTGTAGTCTTAATATCATTACTACAAAGAAGTCTTGCTTCCTCTGATATTCTTTCCATTTTCTGCACATCTGCTTTAATGGAAATTGGTGTTTTGTGTTTCTTTTCTGTTTTAGGGTATATCTTTAATAAGTAACAATAATATAAATACAAAGCCTTAATTCCTTTTGCTTTTTTCTTGTTTCTTATCTGCCCTCTATAAATGTATATTTTATTTAAACGCTTTTCTGGAAATGGTAGTTTTATTGCCTTTTCTGTTTTTATTCTTGCCTTTATTTGTTCTACTGTATAATCATCTCCAAACGCTCTTGCTACTCTTATATTTTTTGTATATGGATCTCTCCTTATACTTAACTTACCTGCTCTATAAATAAGTTCATAGTCCATTGCTTTTAGTAAATTTTCAAATTCTTTATAGGTATTTGACTGTGTAATTGCATAATCAATATCTTGTTTTGTTTGTGTATGATAATTATTTTTTTGCACATACCCTTTATAAAATTGCGTATAGTCTACTTTATATTTTCCAGTAGGCTTTTCTTTTAAAACAGAAAGTCCATATTCTCTACACAAATTATCTGATGTTTGCCTCATTAGTGCATAAGTTTCTAACTTATTATAGTATTTTAGTCCGTCAACAAACGATACAGAATTTAACAAAAAATGATTATGAATGTGATTAGTATTTAAGTGTGTAGTAACTACAACTTGAAATCTATCTCCCCATAATTCCTCTGCAAGTTTTACTCCAATTTTATGAGCTATATCTGGTGTTACTTCGCCCTCACAAAAAGACTGGAATGCGTGAAAAGCTAAAATGCCATCTTCTTTATCAAATAGCTTTTTTGTTTCCATCATTTCTTGCACAACATTATCTTCACTACAATTTATTGCTGTAACATATAATTGTTTTTCTGTTTTATATGAGGCTTTTACATATTCTGCAACTTTGTGTAAATTATAATAACTGTCTGCGTTAGTTTTCTTTTCATTTACTACATAATCAACTACATTATCTAATCTTTTTTCTATCTTCCATATTTTAGTTGTTGCCATTATCTGCCCTCCGTTATTTCAAATATTTTTCTACTATTCTTGATCTTAATTCATCAATTCCATCTAGTGTTTTATACACTCTTTTTGTATCTAGTTCTTTTGTATATTTGCTTAAATCTTTTATTGTTTTTATTTCTTTTCTAAACTTCAATAATTCTTTCATTGTTTCATAAAATTCTTGTGGTGGCTTTTCCTTTATTGTTGTTCCTGTTATCAATTTTCTTATAACTTGTACTTCGGTTTTTCCTGATAATTCACTTAAATTTTTTAATGAATTATTTTCTGTTTCATCAAACCAAAAGTTCTTTTTTATTCTTCTTTTTCTCATAACTTTTCCTTTCATTTATTATAATTTTAAAATGGGGATTGGGGCATTGCCCCACAAAGTCGAATTTTTCTAGGGAGGAAAAATTCATTGCTTGTTAGGACTCTAACTGGTGTATAATTTCGTCTATTGGTATATAGTTTTTACACTTATCACATACAACTCCTATATCTTCTTTTGGCAAATCATCTTCTATTTCTTCATTTCCTTTTTCATAAGTTTCTCTATCAATTTTGCTAATAAAAAAACTATTTTCCTTTATAAAATTTTCTTTATCTTTCACATTTTCTTTTCCGTTTTCATCAATAATTTTTTCAATATATATAAATAATTCTTTTCTATTTTCTAAATCTTCTGTAAAAAAGTTTTCATCTTTTTTTACTACTTTTTGTAGCATTTTGAATAGTGCCTCTGAATGACTTTCTGCACTAATTTGTATTTCTATTTCTTTTATTCTTTTAACTAAAAATTTATATTTTTTCATAATTTATCTTGTCCTTTCTTTTTCAATTTTTTTAATTCCTTTTTTCAAACATAGATATTCATTTACATCTTTTCCATAAGTCATTGGTCTGTCAAAAACTTTATATTTTTTACTTAATACTTGCTGAAAAAAAGTGCTTGCATTTCTTCCTGCTAAATCTCTGTCTAGGTGTAAATGAACTTCATTTACACTAGGATTTTTTTCTAAAAACTCTGTTAATGAAACTGGAATTTTTGTTTTTTCTAAATCATATTTTGAAGAATAAATGCCACCTAATGAGAGCAAATTTTCTTCTTTCCAATTTCTATTTTCTAAACTTAAAAGAGTAGCAAATGATAATAAATCAATGCTACTTTCAAATAAATGAACTATATTATTTTCTTTTTCTGCTTTTATTTTAAATGAATACTTTTTATTACTTCCTGTTGCCTCACGCATAAACCTTTCTTGATTCGTTGCTCTGCAAAAAGCATAACTTGGAATTTTATTATTATCATAACCAATAAATACTACATTATTTGTTCTTTCTTCTTGATACAACAACTTATTTTCAATGCAATATTGTATAATTTCTTTGTCTATTCCTCGACTTAATAAATAGTTAATTGCTCTATCATTATTACTTGCTTTTACTGGTATTTTTAATCTTCTTTCGTGATTTTTTTCTTGCTGTTCATACTTAACTGGAGCTTGTATTTTTATATTTCCTAATACAGTTTGTACTGCATTTACGAATGATAGATTTTTTACTATCATTAAATAATCTATTGCATTTTTTCCACCTACTCCTTTTGAAAACCAATACCACAAACCATTGCTAATTTTCAAGCTATCGTGTTCTTTTGTTACATAGGTATTTCTACACACTTCTTTTAATTGATGTGGCTCATAATTTTTTAAATAAGTAAGTAGATCCACTTGTCTTGCTTGTGCAACTATTTCTGGTGCAATATATGGCATATCTTACACCTACCTTTCCCTTTCTTTATACTTTTTTTCTTTTATAACTTCGTCTTTGTATTCTCTATATTCAACGCCCTTATAATCTTCATAATCTAAAACATACTCTTGATTTGAATATCTATTTTGTGCAATATCTATTGCCTCATCTAGTGAATTTGCTTCTATTTTAACAACTCTTTGTAAAGTTTCTTCTATTTCAATTTGATATACTTTTGACATCACTTTTACCTCTCTTTCTCTCTATTCTTATTTTTTAGTTGGTTATACTCTTTCACAATATTTCCTAAACTATCTCCTACATTATCTTCTAAATATTCCCATATATTGCCGTCAGATTTTTCATATTTGTCATACAATTTCTCTAACAGATTATCAGTTTTCAGTAATACTTGTACTTTCTCTTTACTAAAAATTATTCCATCAACAATATCTCTTATTTGCTGTTTGATATTTATTTTATATGCTTGCTCTATAATTTCTTCTGGTGTATAGTTTTTTACTAGATTTTGTTTATAATTAAATAATTCTTGGTCAATTTTTTTCATTAACATTTCTTTTAAATCATCATAGCTCATACGCATTTCTCCTTTCTAGTCATTATAAGGCAATATATTTTTTTCCATATAATTTTTATATGGATCTTCTGAATTATAATAACTTTTTTCTTGTGAATAATATTCATTATTAAAATCTGTATATTTTTTCATTGTTTCTTTCTCAATTCGCTTTATTTTCTTTTGCTCTTGAATTTCCTTGCAATTTTCAAGCTCTAACTCTTGTAGTTCTAATTGTAAGCCTGCTGATTCATTTTTATATTTCCTTATTTCTAATTTCTTTTTTTTATATTTTAGTTCCAATTCTTCTAGCTCTTTGTTTGCTTTAGCAATTTTTATATTTAATTTTCCTATTTTTTCTGTTATATCTGCTCTTTGCAAATTATCACTTCCTTTCATTTTAGGCAATAAAAAAGAAGCTGATGTTAATCAACTTCTAACTATTTTTTATATTTACCTTATCTCGATAACTTGACTATCTAATTTTTGTCAAGCCCTTTTTTTATAAATTTATTATATTATTTTTTTGTATGGCAAACAAGCGAAAACGATATATTTTTTAAAAAA
>JAAWKD010000036.1 GCA_022797215.1 Clostridia bacterium | reverse complement strand
AATACTGTCGACAGTATTGTCAAGAGTTTTTTAAAAAAAGATAAAATCTTTTTAGTCGACATGCTTCGACAAATAAAATTAACATAATGTGATATAATAGAAAAAAAGGAAGTGATTTCATGAATGATTATGAAAGAACTATACAAGCCATCAAGGACTTAGACAAAATACCGTCTAAGGGCGAATGGAACAAAATAGCAATGCAATATAATTTTTTATCAACAAGAACTTTAAGAGCAATCAGCAATATGAGTTTTATAGATTTTTGTAAATCTATTAGAAAAAGATAGACTATATAAAATAATCTATCTTTATCATTAATCGATTAAATCTTTAATTTTATTCAAATCAATATCTAATACTTTTGCAATAGCTGCAAGTTCAAAATCTTTAACTAGCATTAAGTTATTTTCTATTCTATAGATTTCATTTCTATGCAAATAAACTCCATGCAATTCTAATTTTTGTGACAATTCAACTTTTTCCATATTTTTGTTTTTTCTTGCACTAGAAATTAGTTCGGCAACAATATTTTTCTTATTATTATACTTCTTAATTTTCATATATATAATCCTCTTTTTTGACTTGACTTTTTATGTATTTTAATATAAATTTTTAGATGTAATGAACCGTAGTGAGTTCTCAAAAGGAGTATTTTATGCTAGAAAGAGTAGAAAATATCAAGCAGTATAGCAAATATGACTTACTGCAGATGATAAAAGTATCATTAGTAAGAGATAAATTTGCAGCAATGGAATTTTTAAAATTATGCTACAAAAAGAAGAGAAATATGCGTAAAATAGTAAACAATATTGAATATATTTATGTAGAAAAAAATAATTGTGAAATTGCAGTCAGATATGTTAATATTTTGCTAAGAAGATTGGAGAATGGTATTGCATGAATACAAAAGAAGAATATTTGAGAAGTTTGAATACAATTGACAAGTTCTTAAAAGAAGAAAAATATGAAGAAGCTAGAAACTATATAAAACAGAAGAAATTTGAAATTAATATGAGAGAGGAAGACAAAGCAGCAGACTATATAGATAAGTTGGTTGATGAACTAAAATAGGTTAAATTTTAAAACGAAATGTTATTTTTAGTATAATTGACTGGGTGATCGTATGGATATGAAATACTGCTATGAGCAAAGCATATTAGGAGTATATGAATACTTTAAAAACTATGGAAAACTGCCAGATATACCAGAATGGAATCAATATGCTTATGCAAAAGGTTATTTAAGTTCTATATCTATACGCTACATTTCTGGAACGGAATTCAATAAGTGGTGTAAACAAGTTAAGACAAAAATCGACAAAAATGTCGAAAAAAACAAGTTGACATAATTATACAGAAAATAGTATCATTGAAACAAAGGAGATGATACTATTTTGTGTAGTAGAGATAAAAAAGTAATAAAAAGAATATCTAATGGAATGAGTTTAAAAGAAATAATTTTGATAAAAGTATTTGGAAAGTTCACTATAAAAGTATATAGGCGAGGACTAGAAGATGGATTTAATTGGCCATATAAAAAGTGTTACTAATTTGTTACTAACAAGATAATTTTTCATAGTTTTAGACAAGTTTTATAAATGGCGAAAAGTATTGAAAAATCAGTAAAAAACTGAAATATAAGTATATACAGAGAAAATCGAAAAAAAGCTAATCTTACAAAAACGTAAAAAGGACAGTATAAAAAGAATATGGAATAAGAAAAATATAGCAAAATGTAAAGAAGATTTTCCAAAAGAAGTTAAATGTATTAGAACAGGATATTCTAAAGAAGATTTAATAATAAATTTAAAGCATTTTTTTGATATTATTGCCGAAAATTATAATTATGTTTTTAATAAGTCTAGTTATTCAGAGAAATATTATTTAGATGATTTACATTTAATAGTGTTAGATGAAAATGAAATACAAACATATAATGATTATATTACCAAAAATAATGTTTTCGAAGTGAAAAGGATTTGTAATGATATAAAAATTGATGAAGAGAATATTATTTCTATAATCGAATCTAATTTAGAATGCTTATTTTTGCTAGATACTCCACTATATGAAACTATTAGGATATTGTTATATATTGGTGTTATGAAAAATAATGAATATAAAGTAAAAGATGAAAATGTAAATTATAGTGTTAAATTTGAAGAATTACCTATCATTAATTATTATATAGATTAAAATGTGAAATTTGCCACCAGTGGCAAAATTTCTTTTCAAAATGTATTGCCAAACTTAAAAAATTATGTTAAATTAAAAACATAGTAATAGACAAAAAAACACCAATGTGGGTATACATATCTTTGTACCTATTGCTATAACTGATTTTGAAACGGATAATAGAGTGCTTTTGTGCAAGGTATTTTTCGCATACGTCCTTTGCTAAGGCACCAAATTATAACAACTTGCGAACTATAAAGTTTGTAAGTTGTTTTTTGTGTAACGAAAATTTTAATTCCGTGGAATCACACAGAATTAAAATTGATGAAGTCGGATACAATCGTTTTACAATGACACCAAATAGATGGAAATATGCGAGACTATGCTAATATTCTTCAATTGGTAACTTTAATTAATTTAGAAAATCTAAATGCTGAAATGATAAATCAAGGAATAGCTCAAAACAAGAGATTAGAACGACTAAACGAAATTGCTAAAAAACAATTTGATGTCTTACAAAATACTTTAGGAATAAAAAATGAAAGTTTAGATGACATGAAACTTTTAGATAAATAAGAGTATATTGTACACAGAAAGTCTACAATAGAGAGCAGATAAGATCATTTATTTAAAAGGTGGTCAAGTAGATATGATAGTAATAAAGAAGGGGGAGTAGGTGGTTAAATCTTACTACCCCTTTTTTACCTATTTTTTGTTGTCTATTTGATATTTAGACAAATCAGTATTGTCTAATGCATATTTAATACAACTAACAAGAACATTATTGAAACTCATACCTTCTACTTGAGCAATTTTTCTCAATGTATTATCTATACTTTCTGGAAGCCTAATAGATAACTTAACATTACTATCTTTATATTTTTCGATTTCAAACATATTTACCACCTCAGTATTATTTTGCCATAAAGGTCAATACTAAAATACCATACAAAAAGGAATACAAAAGTATTGCATAAAACAAATATCTGTGGTAATATGGTACATATAAAAATAAGGAGGAATATGAATCATGGAAGAAAATGAAGTGAACAAGAAAAAATCAAAAAGAAAAATATGGGTAATAGTAATAATGGTAATTATTATTGTAATGTTAGCTACTGTTGGGTATATCTTACCAACTTATGTATTTCCAAGTTCTTATATATCAACAATAGAAACTTCTTATGAGAATAAAGAATATAAAGAAGTAGCTAAATATTTCAGCAAATTATCCAATATTAAAACTTATCTAAAAAATGATCAAGAAAAGTACCATAAATTAGAGCAAAAGGTAGAACTAGCTTATGGACTGGAACAATTTGAAAACAAAAAATATAAAGTAGCATTAGAAACTCTGGAGAAGATTGAAAATAAAACAGAAGAAGTAAATAAAAAGGTAAACGATGCTCATTATGAAATAGGGAAAGAATGTGTACAAAATAAACAATATGAGGAAGCTGTTAAGCATTTAGAAGTAGTAAAAGATAAACAAGATATGGATACATTGATAGACGAAGCTTGTTATCATACCGCCGTAAAATATTTAGAAGAAAAGAATTATGCACAAGCAACATATTATATTAATAAAGTAAAGAATGAGAAATATGAAAACTTAAAAAGTACAAAACAAAAAATACATTATGAGTTTGGAAAACAATATTTTGAAAGTGATGATTTAGAGAAAGCATTAGAACATTTTAAATTATCAAAGGGATATGAAGATACAAACTCATATCTTAGTAAATGTGCTATGGTAGAAGCAGAAAAAGCAATACAGGATGGTGAGGCAAATAAAGCTAAAAAGCTTTATGAATCCATACCAGATAATGCAGAATATAATGGAATAAAGGCAGCAGATAGGAAAAAACAATTAAAAAAATATCAAGCTTTATTAAATGTTTCAGGAGAATGGAAATCTACAAAAGAATATATAGAATCTAGACATGTGTGGAGATATGATGGAAGTTGGGATAATTGGTACAACAATGAACCAACACCAACTTCAATTATTAGCCTAAAAACTTATTTAAATAAAGATGGAAGTGTAACATTAAAAGGGACTGCTAAATTTTATGCATACAATAATTATTCTTCATTATCTCAGTATTGTAATTCTTATTTAACAACAAGAAATATAGAATTTAAAAATATTACTTCTATACCAGCATCAAAAAACTTAGGAAATAACACAAAATTAACATACTCTAATGGAAAATTTACAATTAAATATAGTAAAAAAGATGAATATTCAGCAAATTTCTATAATGTATATAATTCAACTGTTACTTATGGCAAGAAAACAAAAAGCTATTAAAAATGAGAAAAGAGGCTAAGAAGATGAAAAACAAAAAGATAATAGTTATTCTTATAGTTTTAGTAATTGCAATTGTAGTTATTGTAGGGGGAAGGGCTATTACAATTAAGAAGACAGAAGGGACGCCCGAAATATTAATTCAAAAAGCTGAAATCTTAGAGTGGGAAAATGTGAATAAGGAAATAGATAAAAATAAGGCAAAGGCTGAAGACTACGAAAATAAGTGGTATATATTTTGCGGAAAAGTAAGTAGAATTGATAAAACAGATTGTACATTAGAAACAACTAAAAAGTCTAAAAATAGTAGGAGTACATTGTTAAAGGTAAGGTTAGAGACGGAAGTTTTGAAAAGTTTAACAGTAGGAGATATGATTGTTGTCGTAGGAAATTTACAAAATGCAACTATAACACCTACTTTAGTAGATGCCATTCAATTAGATGACAAAATGATTCAAGAAAATTTAATATTAGCAGTAAGATATAAAAAGGGTTATTTTGAAGAATACTTTTCTGATTATCAATATGATAGTAGCATAGGAAAAATTACGCAATATACGAAAAAAGGAGGAATAGCAGAAGGAACGCATAAACTAAGTTATGATGAAAGCGGAAAATTATTAAAAGAAATTATAGAGCCGATAGCTTCTTCACTTTATGCGATTGATGTTATTACTTATACATATAATGAAGATGGTACAGTTGCAACAGAAACGAATAAAGAAGAAAAAGGTGGAAAAGAAAAAACTGGAAGTATATTTAATTATGCATATGAGAAAGACTCAAATGGTAGAGTTATAAAAAAGACAAGTATTAATATTACAGGTGATAACTATAAAATGGTTTATGAGTACCAATATAATGAAAATAAAGTAGTAGAGGAAAAACAGACAAGTCCACATACTACCTATAAAATAATGTATGAGTATGATAAAGTTGGAAATATAATCAAAGAGAAATCATATGAAATAAAGAAACCAAGTGATGTAACAATAACAAATTATATTTATGATGTTGTAGCTAAGAAATAAAATATATTTGAATAAAACAAAAAGAAGTAGATTAAGAAAATAAGCTACTTCTTTTTTATAGGTGATTGTGATATAATGTTTTCAAAAATACAAGGAGAAAAAATGAAAGAAAAAATGAAACGAAATTGGACCATTATTTCAGTGGTGATAGCTATTTTAACAACGAGTATTTGTATGACAATATTTATTACAAAAAAGAAAGGATGGCATGAAGACGAAATCTTTTCTTATGGTTCTTCTAATTGCAAGTACGATAATTTATTGCAACGATTTGCTTATAAAGATTCTTTAAATCAATTAATTGACGAAAAGATAATGGACGAGAACCCTTTTAAGGTAATACAAAATATAGGATACTATTTGAAAAATCAAGAGGAATTTAGAAAAGAGTTAAGTTCTAAAATAGAAAAAGAAGTACCAGTATGGAAAACGAATGAGCAAGCAAAAGAATATATGACAGTGTCAAAAGATGAGATATTGAGTTACTGGTCAGTTTATTATAACCAAGCAAGAGATGTACATCCACCATTGTTTTATATGTTAGTTCATTTGGTATCTTCCGTTTGTTTAAACCACTTTTCAAAATATATTATTTTTGTTATTAATCTTGCTTTTTATATTGCAAGTTGTTGTATAATTCACAAAATGCTGAAACTACTAGGCAAGGAGAAATTTTCTAGTATTACTATTTTATTATATGGGCTTAGCATGGGAGCTATTTCGATTGTAATGTTTCAAAGAATGTATGTGATGCTTACCTTCTTCATGTTAACTTATTTATATCTGAACTTAAAGATTAGTAAAGGTTCTTTTGAGATAGATAAGAGAACAAAAAGACAGTTGACTTGGACAATCCTTCTAGGTTTTTTAACGCAATACTATTTTTGCATTTATGCAGTTATAGTAGCTCTAATTATGGGAATTATTTTATGTAAGAATAAAAAGAAAGATACTTTCAAACGTTATTTGTGGTGTCACATCAAAGCGGCGATTATTGGAATACTATTATTTCCAGCAAGTATTTACCACATTTTCTTTTCTTATAGAGGGGTAGCAGGAGGAACTGTAGAAGCGGGATACCTAGAAA
Organism: Clostridia bacterium; assembly: GCA_022797215.1. Classification (GTDB taxonomy): domain Bacteria; phylum Bacillota; class Clostridia; order TANB77; family CAG-508; genus CAG-273. The sequence continues at coordinate 11,074 of JAAWKD010000036.1, read as the reverse complement.
GACTAAAGGAATATCTAGAACTAATTTTTTATGCATTTAGTATTCCAAAAGGATTAGGATATGCTATTATGACTGTCTTAATAATACTATTGGGATATAAATTGATCAAGGGAAAAAGAAAAGATATTATTTTGATTATCACAATACCAGTAATAATCTTTACATTAATTATTGCAAAAATAGCGCCATATATGAATATAAGATATTTAGCTTCGATATTTCCAATAATTTGTGTAGGGGTAGTATTAATTATAATTAGCATTATTAGAAAAATAACTAATTGGATAACAAAGGGATATAATAATAAAGGTGCGACATATGCCAGTATAATTGTGATAACTTGCATAGCAGTTTGCATTTCGATATATGGATTTATGAAAAGTGAGCCACAATTCCTGTATGAAACCTATCAAAGAAGAATAGAGATTGCTGAAAAATATCAAGATAAAAAAATGGTCTATGTAGGTGGAGCGAATTTTAATCATTTACAAGATATGGAGGAATTTTTAAGATATCATAACTTTATTATTACTACTACATGGGAATTAGACATTTTACAAAATAATGAGGGGCTAAAAGATGAAAAAGAATTTATTTTAAATATGAAATGTTGGATTCAAGATTTTGATATAAATTTTCAAAAGGTACTAGAATATACTAATGCTATAGATTATGAGCTTTTAATAGATGACGGGCAAAGTAGAGTATATAAAGTAACAAAATCTTAAAAGCATCATAAAATGTGATAGAAAAAGAAAGAGGAGAGATATGGAGCAATTAGCAAAATTTGAAGAATATAGAAAATGCTATCCTGAATTTTGGTATAACTGTTATTCTGCCTATGAGGATGAGAAAACAATTTATTTAGAATATGAATTTGAAATACCAAATTTAGCGAAATTTCATCCGAAATTACAAATCGACAAAAAGAATTTGCCATTAAAAAGTATAGATACCCTGCAAGCTAGGAACATGATATTTCATATTGGAATGGTAGAACTTATTAGTTATTGGAAATGCACTTGTTCACCAAAAGTTGTTCTTCAATGTGGATATTTAAGTCCAAAGCAAATTGAGTGGTGGAAAAAGTTATATTTCTATGGTTTAGGGGAGTTGTTCTATTGTAATAAAATTCAAACTGATAGAGAAAGCTTTATGGAGATACAATGTAAAGGAAAGGAAGAATTTGTATATCCAGAAATACAAGAGCCATCAGAAGGATATATTGTTCCAATTGGTGGAGGAAAAGATTCAGTAGTTACTTTAGAAACGTTAAATAGGAATCAAGAAGACTATGGTTTGATTATTAATCCAAAGCCTACTACATTAAAGTGTGCACAAATAGCGGGGATAGATGAGGAACATATTATTGAAATTCGTAGAACGATAGATAAGAATTTGATAGAATTAAACAGCAAAGGCTTTATTAATGGACATACGCCGTTTTCTGCGATGTTAGCTTTCGTATCCTATTTTATAGCTTACTTAACATCTAAAAAATATATTGCATTATCTAATGAGAACAGTGCTAATGAATCGAACATTGTAGGAGAAATGGTAAATCATCAATATTCTAAAAGTTTTGAATTTGAAAAAGATTTTACAGAATATACAAACCAATACTTAAGAGCGCCTGTAAAATATTTTAGTTTTTTAAGACCATTAAATGAATTACAAATAGCAAAAATATTTGCAAAACAGGAACAATACCATCAGATTTTTAAAAGTTGTAATGTTGGTAGCAAAGGAAAAGAATGGGTATGGTGTTGCAATTGTGCAAAATGCTTATTTGCCTATATTATTTTAAGTCCATATTTATATCCAGAAAAATTGATTTCTATTTTTAAAGAGGACTTATTCCAAAAGCAGGAATTATTAGATACTTTTTTAGAATTAACAGGTAATAGAGAAACAAAACCATTTGATTGTGTAGGGACTTTTGAGGAAGTAAATTTTGCTATTAGCAAAGTGATACAAAGATCAGAACAAAATCAGAGGGAATTACCATATTTATTAAAGTATTATAAAGAACATTATGAGTTAGTAGATACAACACAAGATATTACTAAAAACTATCATGAGGAAAACAATTTGACAAAGGAACAAAATGAAATGCTAAGAAAAGCACTCTTTCAAGAAGGGTAGAAAAGAAGGGGATTATGCTAACAGAATTGATAAATTATTTTAAGAATAAGAAAATTATTATATTAGGATTTGGTCGAGAAGGAAAATCTACCTATAAATTCATTCGAAGATACTTAAAAGACCAACTAATTTATATTTCAGACCAAAAAGAAAATTTTGAACTAGAGGAAGAACTACTACAAGGAGATAAAAATATCATATGCTATTCTCGGAGAAGAATATTTAGACCATTTAGAAGAATTTGATATAATTATAAAAGCTCCTGGGATTTCTTTTGCAGAGATGGACATTACAGAATATGCTCATAAGATAACTTCACAGTTAGAATTATTCTTGGAATTTTTTAATGCTTTTACGATTGGAATTACAGGTACTAAAGGAAAGAGTACTACTAGTAGTTTAATTTATCAAATGTTACAAGATCAAAATAGAAGGAGTATTTTACTAGGAAATATAGGAAAGCCAGTATTTGATTTTCTAGAGGATTTTCAAACAGATACTATTGTGGTTTTGGAGATGTCCTCACATCAATTAGAATATATGAAAAGATCTCCTAATATAGCTATTTTACTAAACATTTTTCCAGACCATTTAGACCATTACGATTCTTATGAGATGTATGGAAAAGCAAAATGTAATATTTTTGAACATCAAAAAAGCACAGATTATTTCCTATATAATGCAGATAACCAAACAATACAAAAAGTTATGGGAAATCCTAAAAGTATTTCATATTCTGTTAGCTTTGCAGGGAACCAAGAAAGTGAAATTTATTTGAAAGATAACTTTGTATTTGTCAAAAATACAAAGGTTTATGATACAAGAGAAGTACGAAAGTTAGCAGGAGACTATAGCTTAAATAATATTATGTTTGTATTAGGGATTTCAGAAATTTTAAAGTTGGATTTGAAACAGACGGTTCAAACAATTAAACAATTTGAACCATTAAGACATAGGCTGCAATTAGTAGGTACTTATGAAGGAATAACTTATTATGATAATAGTATTGCAACGATTCCAGAAGCTACTATAGAAGCGGTTAAAGCTTTAAAAGATGTGGATACCTTAATTATTGGAGGAATGGACAGAGGAATTAATTATACAGAGCTAGAGGAATTCATTAATCAAAGTCAAATAGGAAATATTATTTGCATGCCCAAAACAGGACATGATATTGCTAGGCGTTTAAAAAGGAGGACATATCTAGTAAGTACGATGGAAGAAGCGGTGGATGTAGCTAAGAGGGTAACAACAAGAGGTAAAAGTTGTTTGCTGTCTCCAGCGGCTGCAAGTTATGGGTTCTTTAAGAATTTTGAAGAGAAGGGGGACCTTTATCAACGACTAGTAAAAAGTTAAGAAAATTTTAAGTTGATTAACAAGAAGAAATATAGTACGATGTAGAAAACAATAAAATATATAAGGGGAAAAAATGAAAAAAATAATTTACGGAGTAGGAGTTATATTTTTAGTAATTATTGTAATAATCAATATATTATTAACCGCTCATTTAAATGAACATGAAAATATTTCTATCCATTGGAATGGTTTTTCATCTGTTTTAGGACTTGCTATATTAGGTGTTCTATTATATTGGGGGACAAAGAAGCTAGATAGCTATTTTTGTGGTGAAGAAATAGCGAGTAGAAAAAGGAAAAGAAAAATTGTATTAATAGTAGTTTGCACAATGTATATTTTATTAAATATCTTATGGGTTGCATTAGTAAGAATTGGTGTAGGAGCTGATCAAGTACATGTTTGCAATCTGGCGCAAACCTTTTATAGAGGAGATTTAGAGGAATTTTTGCCAGGCATGACTTATGCAGCCATTCCCTTAAGTGAATATGTACAGGGGTATACACAACAAATTACTTTAGCATTTATTTTTAATATTTGTTTTAAAATATTTCATACGGATTTATATGTTGTTGTATTAAGGTTAATTAATATTGCATGTAATTGCTTAACTGTTTATGGATTATATAAAATTAGTAGTCAGATTGCTTATAAATATAAAACTAATAGAGTATTATTATTTACTTTGATTTTAACATTTTTTCCATTAGTAATGCTTTCTAATTTTATATATGGAGATATTCCAAGCTTAGCTTTATGCTTATTCAGCATTTATTTTACGATGAGATATACGCAAAGTAAAAAATGGAAGTATATTTTATTGGCAACATTTTTTATGATGATAGCCTATATGATGAGAATGAATAACCTCATTTTTATTATTGCTACTGTGATTTATTTATTACTTAGTATGTGGAAAGAAATCAAACAAACTACTTGGAAACAGAAAGGAATGAGCCTGGCTGTAATATTAATATTTGTTATTATTTCTATTTTGCCATCAACCATAGTAAAAAACTATTATATAAATAAATTAGGATTAGATAAAACTAAAACATATCCAACCATTAGTTACTTTTTAATGGCAATGGAAGAGGCACCAAGAGGGAACGGATGGTATAAAGAAGAGACAGGCGAATATGCTTTGAAAAACCCAGAAAAAGCAAGAGAAGAATATCCAGATAGAATCAAAGAACGATTCACTTATCTAGTAGAAAATCCAAGATATACATTCCAATTTTATATAGATAAGATTGCATCTATGTGGGCGGAAAATACATATTCGGCAGTTTGTAGTAATATATCAAAGGAAAATGACCCAATACAAAATTTTAGTAAGCCATTAGAGTTTTATCAAAAAGCTGTATTATTAGTTATTACAATATGCAGTCTAATCGTATTGGTACAAAATAGAAAGAATTTATCACTAGAGGTATTATTCTTACTTACTATTTTTATAGGGGGATTTGCATTTCATATTTTATGGGAGGCGAAGTCAAGGTATATTATTCCATATATTATAGTACTAATGCCTGTGGCAAGTATTGAAATTAAAAAGTTTAAAATGAAATTATAAAAAATAGGGATTGTGTTATTGGTACCTCGGTTGCGCAGGCTGGCATGGCACTGAGTACTATGAATGGTTTTCTGATTCTAGTTATGGTTTCGCACGTGGCCCTTATGGAATATTCTCCTTCTACGGGGCTTATGGCAGCTGGGCTCACGAAGTACTCTGTGGTCGTGGAGTAGCGGTAGTTTTGTCAGCTGTTCGAGCCGAGCGAGTTGCAGATGAATTATGCGACGAAGCGTAGCGTAAGGTACCGGACTTTAATATAGAATATTAGAAGGGAAATCTTTAAGGAGATTTTTGAGTATAGCTATATTATTAAAGAGACATAATTCCTTCCTAATACGGTAAAAGTAAAAAGAAAAGTACATTGCAAGTAATGAAATTGAAAATAATGTATTTTTTTATATTTGTATGGATTTCTTAATCAATTAATTAAAAACTCTTGCCTTTCGTGAAAAATTATGCTATTATATAAGCGGTATTAAGAATACTAACTACCTTTTACTTAGTCTAAGGGAAAATGCTAAAAAGAAAAGCAAAGTTACTCCAACTTAGTACTCAGTTTAAGGCAAATAAAAATAAGGAGGAAACAAAAATGACAAAGGAAAGAAAACAAGAAGTTATCGAAACTCATAGAAGAGATGACAAAGATACTGGGTCTCCAGAGGTTCAAATTGCTCTTTTAACAGAAAGAATCAATGAATTAACAGCTCACTTAAAAGTTCACATGAAAGATAACCATTCTAGAAGAGGACTTTTAAAAATGGTAGGTGCAAGAAGAAACTTGCTTAACTACTTAGCTAAAAAAGATATTCAAAGATACAGAGATATTGTTGAAAAATTAGGATTAAGAAAATAATTATGCAAAAATGGGCATTTCTACATTAAAAAAGTAAATGCCCATTTTGTCAATTATTTTAAAGTCATATTTTGTGTATTTTTAGGATAAAAAGAAAGAATTTTAGCTATACTAAATAAGACTAAAGCAATATTAAAATTAGAATGTAGCTTGTATTATGAACTACAAATCAAAGTAGCTTATAATAGAGGTTACGCTAATTTTGTATTGTTTAAGTATATATTTTTAAGGACAAGTATTTGTCAGAAAGGAAAAATTTATGTTTAAAATGTATGAAACAGAATTAGCAGGAAGAAAATTAACAATTGAAACAGGAAAAATTGCAGAACTTGCAAATGGAAGTGTTATGGTTCGCTATGGAGAAACTGTTGTTATGGTAAATGTAACATCAGCAAAAGAACCAAAGGAAGGAATTGACTTCTTTCCATTATCAGTAGATTATGAAGAGAAACTATATTCTGTAGGAAAAATCCCTGGAGGTTTTACAAAAAGAGAAGGAAAACCAGCTGACAAAGCTATTTTAACTTCAAGAGCAATTGACAGACCATTAAGACCATTATTCCCAAAGGATTTTAGAAATGATACTTGTGTAGTAGCAACTGTATTATCAGTAGAACCAGATAATAGCCCAGAGGTCTGTGCTATGATTGGTGCATCAGCTGCACTATCTATTTCTGATATTCCATTTGGTGGACCAACAGCAGCTGTGGCTGTTGGATATGTAGATGACCAAATTATTATTAACCCTACTTTAGCACAAAGAGAAAAAAGCAGATTAACTTTAACAGTAGCAGGAACTTTAGAGAAAATTACAATGATTGAAGCAGGTGCTGATGAAATTTCTAATGAAATTATGTTAGAAGCAATTAAACAAGCACATGTGGAAATTAAAAAGATTTGTAACTTTATTACAGATATCAAAAATGAAATCGGAAAACCAAAATTTGAATATAAATCATTTATAACCGATCCAGAAGTATATGCAGAAATTAAAGAAAATTTTGAAGATAGGATGTATCAAGATGTACAAGCTATTGATAAGACTATAAGAGATGCCAATGTAGAAAAAATTACAGAGGATATTACAAACTACTTCATAGAGAAATATGGAGAAGAAGTAGCAGAAGAAAAGAAAACTGACATCGCAGATAGTGTACATGACTTAGAAAAAGCATGTGTTAGAAAAATGATTTTAGAAGAGCATAAACGTCCTGATGGAAGAGCAATTGATCAAATTAGACCTTTATCTTGTGAAGTAGGACTTCTTCCTAGGGTACATGGAAGTGCCATTTTTACAAGAGGACAAACTCAAGTTATGTCTATTGTAACATTAGGTATGAAAAGTGAAGAACAAATGCTAGATGGATTAGATGAAGAAGATGCAAAAAGATATATGCATCAATATAACTTCCCATCATACAGCGTAGGGGAAGCAAGACCTTCAAGAGGACCAGGAAGAAGAGAAGTAGGACATGGAGCATTAGCGGAAAAAGCATTAGTTCCAGTTATTCCTTCAGAAGACGAATTCCCATATGCAATTCGTGTTGTATCAGAAGTTTTATCTTCTAATGGTTCTACATCACAAGCGAGTATTTGTGGAAGTACTTTAGCATTAATGGATGCAGGTGTTCCAATTAAAAAGCCAGTAGCAGGAATTTCAACAGGACTAGTAACAGACAAAAATGACCCAAGCAGATATATTATGCTTACTGACATTCAAGGAATTGAAGATTTCTTTGGAGATATGGATTTCAAAGTTGGTGGAACAAAAGATGGTATTACTGCTATTCAAGTAGACATTAAAATTGATGGACTAACATATGATATTATTGAAGAAGCATTTGAAAGAACAAAAGTAGCAAGAGACCATATTTTAGATGATGTTATGCTACCAGTTATTAATCAGCCAAGAGAAGATATTTCAAAATATGCACCAAAAATTATGACAACAGTAATTAGAACAGATAAGATTAAAGATGTTATCGGACCTAGTGGAAAGATGATTAATAAGATTATTGATGCAACAGGTGTTAAAATTGATATTTCTGATGATGGTAAAGTATTTGTTTATGGAACTGATACTGATAGTTGCCAAAAAGCAATGGATATGATTTTAGATGTTTCAAAAGTAATTGAAGCAGGAAATATCTATACAGGAAAAGTAAGTAGGATTATGAACTTTGGAGCTTTTGTAGACTTAGGTGGAGGAAATGAAGGATTACTACACATTTCTAAAATTTCTAGCAAAAGAGTTGAAAAAGTAGAAGATGTATTAAATGTAGGAGATGAAGTTACTGTAAAAGTTTCTGAAATTGATGACCAAGGTAGAATTAATTTGAATATGAAAGATTTAGAAGCAAATCCTCAATGATAATAATATTAGTTTATAATACATTTGTCCTTACTGGTTGCTTTCTTCTTTGTTTATATGTCTAATAAGAAGAAAGCAACAGGCGCTCGTAAACTCGCCCTGCGCGGACTGCACTTTGTTGTAGACATAATATTTATTATAATTAAGAATTTCTTAAATCTGGTAATAAAAGTTGCAAAAAGAAAATAGCAATAGTATAATTGATAATGTAAAATTTGAAAAAGAAAAGATAAAGAGGAGAGAAAAATGCAATATCTATATATTATACAACAGGCATTAGTGTGGACGGTTACGGTGTTTTGGTTATACCAATTAGTGATTAGTATTTGTTCATTAATTAAGTTGAAAGACAAACCAATGATAGTGAATAAAAATCATCGTTTTATGGCCATCATTCCAGCACACAATGAAGAAAATGTTGTAGCAGAATTAGTAGAAAGTTTGAAGAAACAAGATTATCCAAGAGAACTATATGATATTTATGTCATCGCGGATAATTGCACAGATAACACAGCAGAAGTAGCAAGAAATGCAGGGGCTATTGTTTATCAAAGATTTGATCCAGAAAAGAAAACAAAAGGGTATGCTTTAAATTGGTTTTTGAAACAAAAAATCGAAGAAGATGCTCCATATGATGCTTTTTGTATTTTTGATGCAGATAATATCGTAGATAAAAACTTTATTAAAAATATGAATAAAAAGCTTTGCCAAGGAGAAGATGTAGTTCAAGGTTATAGAGATATTAAAAATCCAACAGATAATTGGATTACAGCAGGATATGCGATTTTCTATTGGACAATGAATCGTTTTTACCACTTAGCAAGATATAATGTAGGACTATCTCCATTAATCAATGGTACTGGATTTATGGTAAAGTTTGATGTGGTAAAACCAGATGGGTGGGACACTAAAACATTAACAGAAGATATTGAATTTTCTCTAAAAAGAATTATAAAAGGAAAGAAGTTAGGATGGGCAACAGATGCAATTGTTTATGATGAACAACCACTAGGATTTGTACAAAGTTGGAAACAAAGAAGTAGATGGACTGTTGGGCATATGCAATGCATGAAGGAGTATACAAAGCCACTAGCAGTAGCAATTAGAGAACATAAGACAATCATGAATTTTGATGGTTTCTTATATATTATTGGCAGTATTCCTATGTTTATTGCAACATTGGTGCTGTTGGTTCTAAATTTTATCATGTATGCTGGCCACGGAATGACAAGTACAGATTTAACAATTAATATTTTTAGATATATTTTACCTACATTCTTCTTGCCAATTGGTACAGCAGTAATGATAATGTTATTAGATAAAAGACCGATCAAACCAATGATAAAAGGACTATTATGTTATCCATTGTTCTTAGGTTCATGGATACTAATTAACTTTAAATGTTTATTTAAACGTGATACAACTTGGGACAAAATTGAACATATTAGAAAGATTAATATTGGTGAAGTTTCTACAGAGAAAGTAGAAAACTAGAAATTAAAATAAGGGGGGCACAAACTAAGAATTTATTATTGTTGTGCTCCTTTTTTATTTAGGCAAGTTCAATCTAATTGCATTATATCGTTTGTTCTTACTGTTTATTGCTTTCACAACACTAAATGTAGACATAGGAAAGCAATGAAGGGCGCTTGCAAGCTTGCCTTGCGAGAACTGTAGTTATATAATACAATTAGATTGAACTTGAAAAAACACTAATAAAAGGAGCAAGTAAATGAACAAAATAATGAAAAGGATTATAATAAGTATGGTAGTGATAATATTAGTTATTTTGATTACGTTATTAGGAATTAATTTCTTTGTAATAGCTAAAACAGAAAATAAGATCTTATCTGAAGAAAAAGCAAAGGAGCTAGAAAAGGTGGATTGTGTTTTGGTTTTAGGAGCAGGTATTTGGGGAGAAAATCCAAGCCCTATGTTGGAAGACAGACTATTGCAGGGAATTGAATTATATAAAAAGGGTGTTACTAATAAAATTATTATGAGTGGAGACCACGGAAGAGATAATTATGATGAAGTAAACGTGATGAAAAGATTTGCAATTGAAAAAGGAGTAAAATCAGAAGATATTTTTATGGATCATGCTGGTTTTTCTACATATGATAGCATGTACCGAGCAAAGGACGTATTTGAAGCAAAAAAGATAATTATTGTAACACAAAAATATCATATATATCGAGCGATATATGTAGCAGAACAATTGGGAATGGAAGCTTATGGTGTGAATTCTGACCCACAAGGTTATGCAGGACAAACTATGAGAGAAATAAGAGAAGTTTTGGCAAGAGATAAAGATTGGTTTAAATGCATCATTAAGCCAGAGCCAACTTATTTAGGGGATACAATTCCTGTTAGTGGTAATGGAGATGTAACAAATGATAAATAGAATAAAAAGCATTTACAAAAAGTATAAAAAATGATATAAACGTATGTAGAAATGGGAGGAAGAAGATGAAAAACATGATAAAAAAAATAAAACCCCAATATTTACATATAGCAATTATTCTATTAGGAATAGGCTTTATTAGTCTTCCTATTTTTCATGAGAATTTATGGTTTGATGAAAGCTATACAGTAGGAATAGTTAGTAAGAGCTTTGCCGATATTTGGACAATTGGAAGTAATGACGTGCATCCAATACTATATTATTGGATTTTACATATTTTTTATTTAATTTTTGGTTCTAATATTTATATATATCGTTTTTTCTCAATGCTACCAATTGCGATTTTAGGAATTTTAGGATATACCCATATTA
>JAAWKD010000035.1 GCA_022797215.1 Clostridia bacterium | reverse complement strand
TTAAAATGTGTTTGCTTTAAAGAAGGAATATGTAAAGTAGGTATACCAGAAAGTAGATTGGAATATTATTTACGAAAATTAGAGAGACTGAATTTATCATATATTGTATATCAATTTAACCATGAAAAAGAAGAATTAATTCAAAAGTATGAAAATCTTGGAAAGGGATATAAAGAGGAAAGAAAAAATAAGAATTGCTTAATCTGTAAAGGAATTAGAAATTATGGAGAAGACAAATATTTATTAGCATTACAAAAGATATTTAAAGAAGAGCAAAAAGATAATGGATAAGAAAGACAAGAACATAAGCAATGAGCAATTAATCTTAATTCCAAAAGAACAAGAATATATACAATATATGCTAGAAGTGATTTTAAAACTTCCAAGAATAGAAAAATTTAATATAGGAAATGAATACAAGACATCTATGTACCAAATGCTAGAGAATACACTATATATTAGTAAGGTAAGTCAAGACAGATTAGACTATCTTAATAAAATAGATGCAAGATTGAATTGCCAAAGAATATATTTAAGAATTATGTATAAGAACAAGTGGATAGATGAAAAGAAGTTTCAAGTAGCAATTTCTAAGATAGCAGAAATAGGAAGAATTCTAGGAGGATTAATCAAATATTATGCCCAAAACACTAAGAAATGAATATGATAAAAAGTTGACTTATGACAATTTGATGAAAGCACATTTTTTAAGCAGTAAAGGAAAAAGACTTAGAAAAGAAATCATCTTATTTAATCTAAAACAAGAAGAATATATTATGTATCTGTATCAAAAATTAAAAGATGGAACTTATAGACATGGTGGTTATAGTGAATTTTATGTAACAGAGCCTAAATTAAGAAGAATAGAGAAAAGTAGGTACATAGATAGGATAGTTCATAGATGGGTAGTGGATAACTTCTTAAAGGAATACTTCGAAAAAAGTTTTATTAATCAAACTTATGCTTGTATTAAAAATAGAGGCATGCACCAAGCTAGCTTAGATGTGCAAAAGGCAATGAAGCATTGTAAAAGAATATGGAACAACTATTACATTCTGAAGATGGATATAAGGAAGTATTTTGATAATATTGACAAGGATATCCTATATTCTATTTTAAACAAAAAAATAAAGGACAAAAAACTATTATGGTTATTACAGGAAATAATCTATTCAGATTGTTCAAAGAGAAAATCAGACAATTTAAAAAAGGCAAATAAAGGCTTACCAATAGGAAATTACACATCTCAGTTATTTGCTAACATTTATTTAAATGAACTAGATCAATATGTAAAACACAAGCTAAAAATAAAATACTACTTTAGATATTTAGATGATGTGCTCTTGTTTACTAGAACCAAAAAAGAAGCTATACAAGCTTTAAAAAATATTAGTGCATTTTTACAAAAAAAATTGAAATTGGAATTAAACGAAAAAACACAAATATTCAAAGGTGAACAAGGTATTAATTTTTGCGGATATAAAATAAATGAGTATAGACTGAAAATACGAGACAGGGGAAAAAGAAAGTTAAAGAAAAAAATAAAAGAACTGAAATATAATATTAGAAATGGGAAAATAGATAGCAAAGAAGCTAAAAGATATCTGGCGGGGCATATGGGATACATTCATTATGCTAATATTTACCACTTAAGTAAGAAATTATTTTATATAGAAGAAAGGAAATAGGGACAGACCAAAACCTATACTAACGCAGACAATCCATGTACTAATAGGGGAGGCAATTACAACAACAGCAACAATTACACGGCTAATCGCAACAACAATGATACGTCCAACAGCAATGCTAACATTTCTTTCCGTCCGTTACTCTAATACAAATTTCAGATAATATATTTTAAGAAATATATTCAGTAAAAGTATTAGTATTAAAGAGGTTTGTCCCTTCCAATAAGAAAATTCAGTTACTATATGAATTTTTTTAAGGTAAACAAGTATCAATAAAATTTATATTAGTAGATTTTAGTTTTAAAATAGAATATATAAATTTTATGTTTTAATATAATTATAGACATGCGAAAGAAAAAGTTTAGATATAGTATAAAAAGGATAAAGAAATGTTATGATAAATTTATGTTTTTTAAGTGGAAAAGTAAAAAATGAAATAGATTTTAAGTTTATATACAATGCAAAAACTAAAAGATTAAGCAAAAAGCATACTTCAATTGTATTAATAGACTTAGAAATAGATAAGGAGCAAGTGGTAAAAGCGTATGCATATGACAAAACAGCAGACTGGATTTATCAGAATATTGATAAAGATGAAGTTATTTATATAAGTGGAAGAATGAGAGATGTGAAAGTAGAAATATTTGAAATACTCTATTAATCTCCCAAATAAACTACGATAGGAAATACAAGTCCAATAAGGGAAAGTATTATTAATACTATCCCTGAGGACTTATTTTTGTTTACTTTTATCTCATAAAAAGCATAAGCAATACTTTCTATGCACATAGTAATAGCAAATAGAGAAACTAGTAAAAAAGTAGCCATAAGATATAAACTCCTTTATTTGAATTTTGTATAACATAAAGGATATGTTTTTTTGGCTTTTCAAATGCCCGTTGCAGTTAGAAAATTTAAAGAAGAAAGCCAGAACAGTACTCTCAAAACTGCAAAAACATATCATATTATGCTAATAAATATAAATTATAAAAAGTAAGTTAAGTTCCAGTTAATAAAAAGCCAGATTTAATAGTAACTTTTGCATCTGTTTCAAAAAAAGCATCTTGATAATGATTTAGCCAATCATATTCATCAAACTCATCTGATGTTTTAAAGTTGTGGATAGCATGTCTTCCAAAACCTGCAATATCAGAATGAAATTCCTTTGCTGTTTTATAACAATAATTAGACAACAAAGTTTTTAAATAATGCTCAGCAGATTGTTCTACCTTCTTTAGCCTTTGTTCAGAAGATTCAGGGGAAGTTTCTTTTGACAAGCTGTCAACTGAAGCTAATTTGGCATTTACGGTTAAATGAGATTTGACAAAAGGAGTACCATTTAGGATAGAGACTTGTACTTTAGCAGTATGATTAGAGGTTAAAAATAAATCAATTTTTTTACTCTCATCATCTGGATCAGGAACAGAGATATTACAACTCTTTAATTGGTTTGTTAATAGCAAATGAGCCAAAGTTTCTTCAGCAGTTAGAGTTCCCACTAATTTATCTTCTTTAAAGGCTGCCAGCCCTATATTTTCAATTCCATTTTTAGCACTTACCATTTCGCTTTCTGAGCTATCAGAACCACCAGAACTTTCTCCAGTACCATTACTTACTACATTTCCTAGAATAGCACAAGGCTCACATGTAGTACAAACAATTTTGGTAAAGAAATCTCCTAATTCACCATTTACAGTATAACCTGTATATTCACCAGAACGAGGAAGAATTTCATAGAATTTTGCAACTAGATTTTCTAAACTAGGAGAAACACTTTCAATATATTTTTGTGCAGAACAAGTACTGATAATAACATGGTTGTCAGGTCTAATTTGCACTTTATTCATTAAACTAAAAATTTCTTTTGCAATTCCTCTTTTAGCTACTTCTTCTGAAATGACAATGACCTTGCAGTGTGATAAGTTAATTTCTTTACTAACATAAGCATTCATAAAATTAATAGCAGAATCAATAGAATTAGCTTCTACAGTGTCAATTACAGCGGGAGAAGATTTACCAGAACCACTTTCACCACTAGGACTAGGCATAGTAAACTGAAAAGTAACTTTTAAATCTTCTGTGTCTCCAACATCAATTCCTAGAGCAACTGCATAAGCTAAATCATCTACACTTTGCACGATATGGGAACCTGTAAAGGCAAGTGAAAAGATGATGACAATAATAATGATGATTAGATATTTATAAATTTTTAACAAATTTTTCAACCTCCTTTATCAGCAGTAGCATTTTCATCTAAAATGATAAGACCTTTTTTCTTTTGCTGAATACAATATTTGATATTTGCTAAAATGAGAATGCTAAGCCCAATACCAATTACTAAAATTAGAATGATATATTTATACACCTCATTTTCTAACATAGACAATTGTTGCAAGTTTTGTGGTAATAGCCCAAATCCAAAAGCAAGAGAAGTAAATACACCAATTATCCATTTGTTGTATTGCAAATTAGCAACTTTTTGAAAAATGCTAGTTGCAAAATAGGAAGCAATACTTAAATAAGAAATCATGGAAATAATCCAAATAAACACAAAGATAGCATCTAATCTTTGGAAAAATCTTCCGAATTCGATAAAACGAGAAGCTAGGTAAAGAGGTAGAACTTCTTCAGTGGATGCAACAATTGGGAATAAGAGTAAAACAGTGGTTACACTTAAAAGCAAAAAGATTGCAGAAATTCCAACAGAAGCAAGTGCAATTTTTTTGTAATCTTTAAAGTCTTTCAGATAAGAGGGGACAAAGTATAAATAACTAATGCCTCCAAAGGCAAATAGATTACTTAGCCCACTAAAAAAGGTAGTTGCCATGCCATTTCCCATAAAGGGAAGTGCTCTTTCTATAGTGAAGTTTCCAATGTTAGTAACAAAGATGAAGAAAATACTAAATAAAACAGCTGGCATAAAGAACAAGTTGGCACGGGCAATGGGACGGAAGCTTAGCTTATTGGTAATAACAATGGCAATTAATAATAAAAGCATAATAACTCTTACAGGAGTTCGTGGGAAAAAGATAATTTTAAGTGTTTCAGAAAAGCTCCTTAAAACGACACTTACCGTGAAGAGTAAATAGCATACAAATAAAATGCCAATGATTCTTTTTAGCCATTTTCCACCAAGAAAACTGCTAATGTCAAAAATATCTAAACCGTGGGAAGCTTTTTAATAAATTGCTAATTAAATAAGCAATTCCTAGAGCGAAAAGGGAAATGAAAAGCACATTTAAAACAGCACCAGAAGAAGTAGAGTGAATAATACTCTTTGGCAAGTTTAAGATAATATGATTTACCATAATCGTTATAATAAGGGCGATGGCTTCTATATTTCCTATTTTTTTATCCGACATATTTATTTTCCTTTCTATTTATATCTCCATTTCATACTAATTGATTCTTGTCTAGTGTGACGTTTGGTATCTAAAAAGTCTGAGCGTTTTTCCCTTTGCCAAGTAGGGTTTAGGAAAAATGCACTTTTGCCAGCACCTGTTACAGGTGAGTAAGGGGCAGTATATGGAACACCAAAAGATTTAATACTACATAAAACACAAGTGTAGACAAATAGTCCAAGTCCTATTCCGAAAAAGCCTGCAACATATCCAAGCAAAATGAAAATAAAGCGCATTAATCTCAAATGGAAACCAAAAGAGAAATCGGGAATGGAGAAAGAGGCAATGGCAGTAATAGCAATAATGATGATAAGGATAGGACTAACAATACTAGCACTTACTGCTGCTTGTCCAATGACTAAAGCGCCGACAATTCCAATGGTAGCACTGAGGGGAGAAGGAACACGAAGTCCAGCTTCTCGAATTAGCTCAAATGAGATTTCCATAACTAACACTTCAAAGATAATGGGAAATGGCACATTTTCTCTGGAAGCTAGAATGGAAAAAAGTAGTTCTGTTGGTAGTAATTCTTGATGAAAGTCTGTTAAAGCAATGTATAGTCCAGGAAGTAGCAGAGTAATACCAATTGCAAGTAAACGTAAAAATTTTAAAAAGTTGGCAAATTGGAATTTTAGATTGGTATCTTCAGGTGATGCAATAAAGTCAATTAGAGTGACAGGCATTACTAGTGCATAAGGATTACCATTAACTAAAACAATAACTCTACCACCATATAGATATTTAGTTGCTTTATCAGGGCGTTCTGTTAATAAAACTTGTGGAGCACTACTTTTTTGGTTTTCTTCAATTAATTGTACTAATTCACCAGAAGAAAGAAGAGAGTCAATTTCTAAGTTGTTCATACGATATTTTACTTCTGCTACTAAATCAGAGTTGGCAATATTTTTCATATAACAAACTGTACATTTTGTTTTACTTAATTTTCCAATTGAAAGGTTTTCAATAATTAAATTTTCATTATTAACTGTTCTACGAAGTAGTGAGGTATTGGTTCTTAGATTTTCTACAAAAGCTTCTTGAGGACCTTGGATAATAATTTCGTTATTTGAGGTACTGATTTCTCTTTGCTTATATCCTTTGACATCAATGTTAAAAGCAATTGGGAGTGTGTCTACAAACAAAAGACAATTTCCCATATTCACACCATCAAAAACATCTGAAAAGGTAGATACTTTTTCTACATTATTTTGAGGAAGTAAGCTGTCCATAATGTAGCTTTCTAAATTAAATATTTTCACTCTTTTAACAGTAATGTTACTAGCAACTCCCTCAGAGACAACTTGGTTTTCATCACCATCAAAAATATTGGCTCTGTTACGTAGCATTAAAGCTTGAAGTACATTATCGTTAATTAATTGAGAATTTACCATACCATCAATAAAAAGAAGTAGAGCTTTGTATTGCCTATTTCTAGCAACTAAAGTAAACTCACGAAGGATAATGTCACTATTAATTAGGGTATTGTATTTGACTTTGATATATTCTAAAGTAACATCTAAACTTGAAAAGATATTTTCAACTTCAGAGATTTTTTCATTCTCTTGCATTTGTTGGGTAGTCAAAGAAGTAGGAGAAGCGGAAGTATTATTTTCAGCTTCACTAGGATCAGAGAGATGAAAATGATATTCTCTACTATTAGGACCTTCAAAATATGTTTTCAAACTGTTAGTTAGTTTTTCTTGCCATTTGGGTTTTTGATTTGCATTTTCTTCCATGTATAGTTCCTTTCTGTATGATTTTATATTTAGATAATTGTGAACAGTAATTTTACTAAATTTAGTGTTTTCCAAAAGTGGAAAAAGTATTCAGAAAAATAAAGAATATGAAAAATTGTAAAGTCAATTGGTGTCGAAAAATAGAACTTATAAATTAAAGTTGATTTTATTTTGATAAGGTATTGAATATGAAATTTTAGTATGTTAAAATATATCTAAATTTGTAGAAAGGAGGGAAGAGTTATGACGATGGAAGAAAAGATTGATTTGATTTTTGATAAAATTGAAAAGATTGATAAAATTGATATGCTTATAGAGAAAACGGACCAACTAGAAAAAAGCTTAAATCTTGTACAAAAAGACATCAAGGAATTAAAACAAGAACAAGATAATACAAACAAAACATTAAATTTTGTACAAAAGGACATTAAAGAATTAAGACAAGACCATGAAAACATGAATAGAACTTTAATTTTAATCGAAGATGATACTTCTAATAAGATACCAGCACTTTTTGATGGTTATTCTTTTCATCAACAACATATTGAAGAAGACGAAAAGAGATTAGATGATTTGGAAAGTGAAGTTGATGAGCATTCAATTAGAATTAGTGCCTTAGAGCAGGCTAATTAAGTCATATTGAATTTAGAATCAAAGATTTAAATCTTAAAATTAATAAGAGAAAATGGAGCTAAATTATGTAATTTTGAAAGTATATTTGAGATTATATAACTTAGCTCCATTTTAAAGATAAGATTAAAGCAAGAATATAGCCTGAAAGATATATTCTCGCTTTGAGAAAGAAATTATAAAATAATACAAATTAATCCGCCGCTACCTTCATTGACAATACGTTCTAAAGTTTCTTGAAGTTTTGCTTGTGCTTCTTCTGGCATTCTAGATAGTTTGTTTTGTAATCCTTCATTAACTAGTTCATGTAGATTTTTTCCAAAGATGTTAGATTCCCAAATTTTCTTAGGGTCTGATTCAAATTCAGAAAGTAAATAATTGACTAAGTCTTCAGACTGTTTTTCGCTTCCTACAATAGGAGAAACCTCAGTTTCAATATCTGCTCTTATCATATGAATACTAGGTGCTTTAGCTTTTAATTTTACCCCAAATCTAGAACCCTGTTTTACCATTTCTGGCTCTTCTAATAAAAGTTCATCAATTGAAGGAGTTACGATACCATAACCAGTTGCTTTGACTTCTTCTAAAGCATAAGCAATTTTATCATATTGTTTTTTCGTTTGAGCAAACTCTGTAATGGTACTAAATAGAGCACCTTCATCATTAATTTCTACACCAGATATTTCAGTTAATACTTTATAGAATAGTTCATCCATTAATTGAATAGAAATATTGACACTACCTTCACCAAGACGGATTTCGTCTAAAGTTGTTTTTGTAATAACTTGTGTATTTTGTAATTGAGAAATACCACCATCTACTTGTTTCAAAATATGAATATCTGTAAATGCAGTTTGAATTTCAGAATACAATTCTTTTTTTAGCCAATGATCATCACAAAGACCATCTACCCATCTTGGGAAATTCAAATTAATAGTTTCAATAGGAAATTCATATAGAATTTTACTAAAGATATAGTCAATATCTTCTAAATCTAGATGAGCGCAATCTGTTGGGATAACAGAAACTTGATATTTGTCTTCTAACTTTTTAGCTAAAGCTTTGGTATAGTCAGAAAACGGATCATCGCTATTTAAAACAATGACAAATGGTTTATTCAATTCTTGTAATTCTTTTACAACTCGTTCTTCAGCAGTAATGTAGTCCTCACGAGGAATGTCAGTTACACTACCATCAGTAGTTACTAAAATACCAATAGTAGAATGTTCAGCAATTACCTTACGAGTACCCATTTCAGCTGCTTCTTCAAATGGAATTTCTTCTTCAAACCAAGGTGTTTTTACCATACGAGGCATGTCATCTTCTAGATATCCAATTGCATTGTTTACTAAATATCCAACACAATCTACTAATCTGGTTTTAAATTTTAGATTCTCACCAATTGTAATTTCAACAGCTTCATTTGGAATAAACTTAGGTTCAGTAGTCATAATAGTTCTTCCACCAGCACTTTGTGGTAGTTCGTCACGAGCTCTTTCTTTTTTGTATTCATTGTCAATGTTTGGAATAACAAGTAAATCCATAAAGTTTTTAATAAAAGTAGATTTACCAGTACGAACAGGACCAACTACACCAACATAAATGTCGCCATCAGTACGCAAAGCTATATCTTGATATAATTTTAAATTATCTTCCATGAATTATTTAACCCCCTCTAAGAAATGTTTGTACCAAATTTTTTGATTCTAGGAAATTGTATGTCAATACAATTGACGTAGAAGCAAATTATGCGGAGACTAGATTTTCTAGTAATTTTATCTCATAGAAAGTCTTGTCTTCGTTAATCTTTAATTAATGTATATTAGACAGACTAAAAAGTATGACAAAAATGAAAAAATAATTTTAATAAAAAAATAATATACAAATCAAAAAAAGTAGTATATAATGTAAAAAAGTATAGTGAAGGAGGAAAGAAAAAATGGGAATAGCAGCATTAGTTTTAGGGATTATTGCGTTTGTATTAGCAGTTACATTTGTATTAGCGCCACTTGGTGTTGTATTAGCAGTAATTGGACTAATTTTAGGAATCGTGGATGTAGTTAAGAAAGGAAAAACAGGAGAGAAAAAAGCAATTGGTATGGCAGGGATGATTTTAAGTGCAGTTATGTTTGTTACTTTAATGGTAGAATCATTTTTTATATTAATAGCAGGAATTGCAGTATATGATACAGTAAGTAATTATGATACTAATAGAATTACAGAATCGATGGAAAGAGCAGAAATTGAATCTTTCAATGCAAAGTTTTCGGGCTATGAAGGGAGTCAAACAGGTTCAAGAGTAAAGATAGTATTAAACAACATTAGTATTAGTAATAGTTATAATGACCATGAAATTGATGTGTACTATAATGGACTAATGGAAGATGCTGATACATTGAAACAAAAGATAGGAACAACGCAAAAATATACAATAACATTTTATAAAGATATAGATGGGTATATTAATAGAGCATATATTACACAAAATTATAGTGATACTACAACTAATAATCAGCTATAGTAGTATTTACTTTCTTGTTTTTCAAATGCCCGTTGATTCTTCGCTTTGCTACGCATACTGAGGTTGTAACTTAAACAATGTTTTCGAACAACCTCAGCAAGTCAGAAATTTCAAAGAAGAAAGTCAGAACGGTACCTTTCAAAACTGCGAAAGCAGAATACTACTATAACTTAATATAAAAGGAGCAAATATAATGGCAACAATTATTAATGGAAAAGAATTAGCAGCAAAAGTAAGGCTAGAGTTAAAAGAAGAAGTAGCAGAATTAAAAGAACAAGGAATTAAGCCTAAATTAGCAGTTATTATGGTAGGAAATGATGGTGCATCAGCAGTATATGTGCATAACAAAAGTAAGGCTTGTGATGAAATAGGAATAGAATTTGAAGAATTTTTATTAAAAGAGGAAACAACAAGAGAAGAATTATTAAATCTAATTGAGGAATTAAATAATAGAGAGGATGTGCATGGCATTTTATTGCAAAGTCCCATACCAAAACATTTGGACATCAGAGAAGCTTTTAATGCCATCAGTTACCAAAAGGATGTAGATGGCTTTCATCCAATTAATGTAGGGAAATTAGCCATTGGTGAAGAGTGTTTTGTTTCTTGTACTCCAGCAGGTGTTATGAAAATGTTAGAAGAATATCATATTGAAACACAAGGGAAAAATGCAGTTGTGATTGGTAGAAGTAATATAGTAGGTAGACCACTTGCACAACTTTTAATTAATAGTAATGCAACAGTTACGATTTGTCATTCTAAAACACAAAATATTGCACAAGTTGTAAAACAAGCAGATATTGTAGTAGCAGCTATTCGGAAAACCAAAATTTGTAACAGAAGATATGATAAAAGAAGGAGCAGTTGTTATTGATGTAGGTATTAATCGAAATGAGGATGGAAAATTAGTAGGAGATGTAGATTTTGAAAATGTAGAAAAGAAGGCATCCTACATTACACCAGTACCAGGAGGAGTAGGACCTATGACAATTGCAATGCTAATGAGTAATGTTGTTAAGTCAGCTGTAAGAGAAGAATGAGCTGTACAGATGACTTATGCAAATTTTACAAATTCTTAAAGCTTTGCTTTTTAGAACTTGTAAATTTGTGAAAGTAGCTAAAAAGAAAACTAAGGAATACAATTTCGCAAAGCAAAATTGCATAAGTTAGCTGTAGCTCACGAATGTTTCGCACAGCTAACCTAATTCGGGGGCTTGAACTATTTTATAGGAGGAAAACTTATGAAAGTTATTTATCAAGCCAACAAAAATTATCCAGAGAAATTACAACATATTTATGCACCACCAGCAAAACTATATTTGTTGGGTGATGAAACAATATTAAATAAGCCATCCATAGCTATTATTGGTTGCAGACAAGCAAGCGATTATGGTAAAAAGGTGGCTTTTCGTTTTGCCTATGAATTAGCTAAACAAGGAATTGTAGTAATTAGTGGTTTGGCAAGAGGAATAGATACTTGTGGACATTTAGGAGCAGTAAAAGCAAATGGACGAACAATTGCAATTTTAGGAAGTGGATTTGGACACATTTATCCAGCTGAAAACAAAGGGCTATGTAAAGAAATTATTCAAAAAGGAGGAACTATTTTAACAGAATATGCACCAGAAAGCAAACCAGAAAAAATGCACTTTCCTGCTAGAAATAGATTGATTAGTGGATTGTCAGATGGAGTTTTAGTAGTAGAAGCAAAAGAAAAAAGTGGAACATTAATTACAGTAGATTATGCATTGGAACAAGGAAAAGAAGTTTTTATGATTCCAGGTAATATTACTAGTCATAATTCGGATGGGACAAATGGGTTAATTAAACAAGGAGCGAAATTAGTTACAAAAGTAGAAGATATTTTAGAAGAATTACTTTGAAAAATAGAAAAAATGTGTTATAATAATGGCGAATGATTAATAAGAGGAATAACAGAAGATAGAAAGGAGATAAAAAGATAGATGGCAGACGATGCAACAGCAAAAAAGAATACAAAGAAAAAAGAAACAGCAAGCAGTAGTGAAAAGAAGATAGCAACAGGAAGTACTAAAAAAATAGTACAAAGTAGAAGCTCTTCTACTGCAGGAAAAAAGAATACCACCAAAAAAGCAAGTACAGCAAAGAGTTCTGAAAAAACAACGAATAATTCTAGTACATCTAAAAAGGCAACTTCAAAAGATGAAAAAGATACAAAAAAAACTACTAGAACAAAAAGGACAACCAAAAAAGATGAAGAAACAAAAACTACTTCTAAAAGGGCTACAAAAGTAGAAGATGAGGTGGTAGAGAAAAAAACAACAAGGAGTAGCAATTCTAAAAGAGGGAAACATTCTATGGAAGAGGATGAACCTGTAAAAAAAGAAAATACAATTGAAGAACTAATAGAAACTATGAAACAAAGAGAAGAAAATAAAGAAGAAAAGATAGAAGTTCCTACAATTGAAGAATTACTTAAAAAAATGGGGATTCCAGAAACAGAAAGTATCATAAAAATGAAAAATACACCTAAGTTAGAAGAACTTTTAGATGAAGAGGAACAAGAGGAAATTATTCAAACAGAAGAGAAAGAACAAGAAGAGGAAAACGAAGAAACAAGCCAAGAAGTGGATGTAGAAGAAGTGGCAAATGAGGAAGAAGAAGTTGATTTTGAAGATGAAGATGAAGATGACGAAGAAGACGACGATATTGAAGAAGAGGAAGAAGACGACGATGATGATGAGGAATTAGAGGAAGAAGAGCCTAAAACACGTCTTCAAAAAAGAAGAAGAGCAGAGATAGAGGAAGCAGTTGGAAAAGAAATCAAGAAGAATAAGAAGGTATCTAATGCCGAATTAGGAAAAATCCATTCAAGAGTTTTTCAAAATGTGTGCTTAGCGGTTGTTATAATGATATATTTCAATTTTGTTGCTTTAGGTTTTGTAAATATTGAAAATTCAGTCTTGGTTACTGATTTGAAGGTATTTAGTATTGCTCTTTTAGTTATTTCTGTTGGAATATTTGAATATGCCTATAAGAAGGATAGTGGAAGACATGCTGCTCATGGAGTAGAAATATTGTTGCTTGCATTTACAACAATGGCTTTAATATATGTAAATTTAATGTGGCAAAAGAAATTTGTATATATTGTGGCATTAATCACATTTGTTTTTGCTATTTATTATGTAGCTAAATCCATCATTGTTTATAAAAAGATGAAAAAGCAGTATTTTATTAATGAAATGAAAGAGATTATAAAAAAAAATTGACAAATCGAAACGGAGAAAAAACATTTATGAATAGTATGACAGGCTTTGGAAGAGCAAAGCTAGAAAAAGAAGGAAGAGAATATTTGGTGGAAATTCGTTCAGTCAATCATAAATATGCAGATATTACAGTAAAGGCGCCACGTAACTTTTTATATTTAGAAGATAAAATTAGGAAAACTATTTTAAAAAAAGTAGCAAGAGGAAAAATTGACGTTTTTGTAAGTTATGTGAATTATGGAATAGAAGGCAAAAATATAGTTATTAACAAGGAACTTGCAAAAGTATATATCCAAGAACTAACGGAACTTGCAGAAGAAAATGACATACCAAGTGGACTTCGTGCTAGTGAGATTTCAAAACTACCAGATGTAATGAGTATTCAAATGGAGGAAGACAGTTCAGAGACAATTTGGCAAGAACTAAGAGAATGTTTAGAAGAAGCATTAGATAATTTTATCGAAATGAGACAATCAGAAGGAAGTAGAATAAAACAAGATTTAGAAAATCGATTGCAACAAATTGCAGAAAATGTCGATGAAATTTCAGAGCTTTCTACTGGACTTATTGAAGAATATATAGTAAAATTACAAGAAAGAATAAAGGAAATATTAAAAGTCGATGTGGTAGATGAGGCTAGATTAGCACAAGAAATTGTTATTTATTCTGATAAATGTTCTATTGAAGAAGAAATTACAAGGCTAAAAAGCCATATTATACAATTTGAAAAATTAATAAAAGCACAAGAACCTTGTGGTAAGAAATTAGACTTTTTAGTGCAAGAAATGAACCGAGAGACCAATACGATAGGTTCAAAGTCAGGAAAATTAGAGATAACTAATTTAGTAATAGATTTAAAGACGCAAATAGAAGATATTCGAGAACAAATACAGAATATTGAGTGACCCGTCAAAAAAATAAAAGTGGAAAGAGGATAAATTATGTTAGTAAAACCAACTGTGTTAGAATTATTAAATAAAGTAGATAATCGTTTTGAGTTAGTAACCATGACTGCCAAAAGAGCAAGACAATTAGCAGCAGGAAGTATTCCATTAACCAAAAAGGAAGAGCCATCACCAGTATCACTTGCTGCTGATGAGATTAATGAAGGCAAAGTGGTAGCAGTAGAGGAGTAATTAAAAAAATAAAGGGAAAAGAAAAATGAATAGAAAACATATTATATCTTTATGTGGAGAACTTGCAAGTGGCAAAGGAACAGTATCAAGAATCTTAAAAGAAAAACTAGGATTTGGAATTTATAAAAATGGAGACTATTTTCGTGAATTGGCAAAACAAAAAGGAATGGATGTAACATCCTTTAATTTATATGTGATAGATCATCCAGAGATAGATAGGCAAATAGAATATAGTGCCACAGAATATGCAAAAACACACGATAATTTTGTAATTGATGCAAGACTTGGATGGTATGCAGTTCCAGAATCTTTTAAAGTATATTTGAAAGTAGATATAGAAGAAGCTGCTAGAAGAGCCTTTTATGATAAAGAACGCAAATCTTCAGAAAATTTATCTACATTAGAAGAACAAAAAAAGGATATGCAAAGACGCTATCAATTAGAGAATGAAAGATATTATAGCCTATATGGTGTAAGAAAAGAAGATGAATCAAATTATGATATTGTAATAGATACTACCAATATGACTGCAGAGCAAGTAACAGATATTATTATTCAAGAATATCAAAAATGGTTAGAAAATTAAGAAGCAAGGGGAACCTTGCTTTTTGCTTGCAGTTTTGATAAAATGTGACAGGTTAGGAGTATTTAATGATAGCAGAGGTCATTTTAAATAGTAATAGTAAGCAACTCAATAGAGTATTTGATTATCAAATACCAGAAAATCTGGTTTCCAAAGTAAAAGTTGGAAGCCGAATTTTGGTGCCATTTGCAAACAGAAAAGAGCTAGAAGAAGGATTTGTAGTAAATATAAAAGAGACATCTGCCTATCAAGTAAAAGAAATTCAACAAGTAGATGAAACAGAGTATATTAGTACAAAAAATATAGAGTTAGCAAAATGGATGGCAAGAAGATATTTTTGTAATCTATCAGATTGCATTAAATTAATGCTACCACCAGGAACCACTACGAAAGTTTTTGAAAATCGAGTGAGAGAAAAAAATGCTTCTTTTGTTTATTTAAAAAAGGACGAAGAGGAAATCGAACTAGCAATTGAAAGCAAGAAATTGAAATCAGATAAACAGATAAGAGCCTTACGATTTTTATTAGAAAATGAAGGTGTTCTTGTTTCTGATCTAGAGATGTTTGCAGATGTTACTAGATCAATAATTAACACATTAGAAAAAAATGGATACTTAGAAATTATAGAACAACAAGTAGAACGCAATCCATTTGAGCACAAGGTATTAGCAAAAGATAAAGATTTAAAGTTAACAGAGGAACAAGAACAGGCATATCAAGCAATTGGGAATAGTATGGACGATTATTTTTATTCCGAATTTTTATTATTTGGAGTAACAGGCTCACGGAAAAACAGAAATATATTTACAACTAATTGAAAAAGCTTTAGAGGAAGAAAGGTCAAGTATTATGTTAGTACCAGAAATTTCTTTAACGTCACAAACAGTAGATAGATTTATTTCTCGTTTTGGTGAAGAGAAAATAGCGGTTTTACATAGTAAATTATCAGTAGGAGAAAGATATGATCAATGGAATAAAATTCGTCAGGGAAGAGCTAAAATAGTAATAGGAGCACGTTCAGCAATTTTTGCCCCAATATCTAACTTAGGGATTGTAATTGTTGATGAAGAGCATGATAGCTCATATAAATCAGAAACAACCCCAAGATATCATGCAAAGGAAATTGCAAGGTATATTGCAAAAGAAAATAGTGTACCATTAGTATTAGGGAGCGCCACACCAGATTTGGAGTCATACTATCATACACAAATAGAAAAAACTACTTTATTAGAACTAACAAAAAGGGCAAATCAGGCAAGTTTGCCACAAATAGAGATAGTAGACTTAAGACAGGAATTGCAAGAAGGAAATAAATCTATGATTAGTGGTAAATTACATCAAGCTATCAAACAAAATCTACAAGATAGAAAACAAACCATCCTATTTCTTAATCGCAGGGGTTTTTCTACTTTTGTTATGTGTAGAGATTGTGGCAATACTATTAAATGTAAGAATTGTAATATTACAATGACATATCATGCAAGCCGTAAAAAATTGAAATGTCATTATTGCGGATATGAAATGTCAGTAGTAACACAGTGCCCAGAATGTCATAGTGAGAATATACGCTATTTTGGAGCGGGAACTCAAAAACTAGAAGAACAAATTCAATTATTATTTCCAGAAGCAAGAACAATTAGAATGGATATAGATACTATTACAAAAAAGAATTCACATGAAGATATTTTAAATCAATTTAAAAAGGATAATATTGATATTTTAATTGGAACACAGATGGTAGTGAAAGGACATCATTTTCCGAATGTTACTTTAGTAGGTGTTATTGCTGCAGATAGTAGTTTAAATATGGATGATTTTAGGGCAAATGAAAGGACTTTTCAATTATTGACCCAAGTGGCAGGAAGAGCAGGGAGAGAAAAAGAAAAAGGAAAAGTTATTATCCAAACATATAATCCAGATAATTTTAGTATTGAATGTAGTAAGAAGCAAGATTATCATTTATTCTATAATACAGAGATAATGATGAGAAAACAATTGAAATATCCGCCTTTTTGCGATATAATAGTAATTGGAATAAGTAGTAAAAAAGAAATAGATGGTCAAAGGATAACACAAAACTTACATACATATTTAAAAAATAGAGTAATCCAAGAGAACTTGGGTATTATATTATACAAGGGTATGCCTTCACCAATTGATAGAATCAAGAATAAGTATCGTTTCAGAATTATTATCAAGTGTAAATTTGATAATAATATGATAGAAATTATGCAAGATGTTTTAGCACAATATCAGGAGATGAAGGAAAGTAAAAATACAGATAATAGAGTTATAATAGACCTAAACCCTAGCAGTTGGGCATAAAGGAATAAATCGGGAGGCAAAATAAATGGCAATTAGAATAATTAGAGAAAATGGAGATGAAATTTTAAGAAAAAAGGCGAGAGAAGTAGAAGTAATTGATGATAAAATTAGAGAGATATTAGATGACATGGTAGAAACGATGCATCAATTTAATGGTGTGGGACTTGCTGGACCACAAATTGGAATTTTGAAAAGATTAGTAGTAATTGATATCTATGACGATAATGGTCCTATTAAATTAGTTAATCCAAGAATAATAAAGCAAAAAGGGGAACAAGAAGTAGAAGAAGGATGTTTAAGTTTTCCTAATCAATATGCAAAATTAATCAGACCAGCAAAAGTTACACTAGAGGCTCAAAATGAAAAAGGAGAGACAATTAGAATAGAAGCAGAAGGACTGCTAGCTCAAGCACTTTCTCATGAGTTAGATCATTTAGAAGGAGTTTTATTTGTAGATAAAATGATACCAGGAACAATGGAGTATGCAGAGCCAGAGAAAGGATAAAAGTGTCAATGATTTTGGAAAATGTCCCAAAAATTTTTAAACATTAGCCCTAAAAATTTAGTTTTAGGGCTAAATTCTATGAAACATTTTCTAACTCTTTTT
>JAAWKD010000006.1 GCA_022797215.1 Clostridia bacterium | reverse complement strand
TTAATATTTTCATTAAAGTCTTTTTATTGTGTCTAAAATATTTTTTTCTAATTTTTTTAAAACTTTTCAACTAACTATTGACTTTTAATAGTTGGTCTTGACATTCTTTTCCATTTACTATTATACTAGCCATTATATTTTCTATACTAGCAGCTAAGGTTACTGAATTTTTATAAAAAAACAAACTTAAAAAGCTATATATTAATAGTATTATCAATATTATATTTATTGTTTTTCTCATTTTCTTTTTGCCTCCTTTTATTCTATTATCTATTGGTATAAATCTTTTCCCAATCAGCATAAGGTATATTATCTTTGTATTTAGCATATACACTTTCTGCTATTACAATTACCTCTTTGTTTGTTTCTATTTTTAATATTTCTGTCCTTTCATTATTTCCTAATATATTTGTATAATACCAATAACCATCATCTTTATATATCCAATTCTTACTTTGCTCTACTGTATAAGATTCTTCTGACATAGCTAATATTTTTACTCTTATGTAACTAGCAAATGTTCCAACATGCTCTACAGTAATTTCTTTTCTATCTCCATTTACATTGCTTTTTAATAAAAGCTGACTATTAGTTATTGTAAATTGTATATTCCCCTTTGCCGAACCAGCATATGAAAAATAGGCTACTACTATATTTTTTAGACTAAATAGTATGACTATTATCATAAATATTATTATTAATATTTTACATTTATATTTTTTTAATAACTCCATTATTTCCTCCTATTATATCTTAATTCCTGTATTATGTGTTATTTTATAGTTATACTCATGTTCGAAGATAAATTCCATTGTTTCTCCCTCATCTACTACTTTTTCTATATTAGGTTCTGTAGTTAATTTGTAACTTGCTCCACAATAAACTTCTTCCACTGCCATTACAGCACCTTTTGGTACATTTACTACTACCTCTAAATTTTCTGTTCCTACATTTTTTACATTCACTAATACCATTTGCTCACATACTATCTTATTGTTCTTTTTTCCTGTTATCTTATACACAACAGGAAATTCGCCTAACGTCTGATTAAAAGATTTTACATTTACTTTTATCTGAATATTTTTATCTTCTCCTTTGTTTCCTATTAGTTTTTCTAAATCTTCTTGCTCATTTCTAACTGATTCTTCCCATTTCTGTTTTGCCTTTGTTGCCATCTTGATAATTCCATGTTCTCCTAAGATATAGCCAATTGTAATAGTCGCTAAAATTAAAAGTACCACAATAGTAACTACCAACGCAACTAATGTAATACCAGCTGTTGAGGCTTTGCACCTTATAACTGGTTTACTACTTTGATTTCTACCATTATGGTTATTCTTCCATATTTTTTCCTTCATTTTCTCCTCCTCTGTTTTTACTATATGCATCTTTTGTTGTTATCTATCCTTTACCATTTAGTTATTATCATCTTACATGTTGTTATATGATTTGTCAATAAATTCTATATAAAATTTTTCACAACATATAAATATCATTTTTCCATATATTTCTTTGCATTACTGTTGTATTCCCTTTCTCTTGATTAGCCTATAAATATTTTAAAATAATAAGCAAAATGGCACCAGGGATTCCTAAAATACCAACTAAAATAGAAGTACCTACATTTAACCCTATATGAAAGTTAAAAGCTCCCCCTATTAAGTTTATGATGAAAATGAGAATACCTCCTAAAACAGAATTTGCAATTAATTTAAAAATTGCCTTTAACGGAATCGAAAATATCTTTCCAACAATCCATAATCCAACAACACAACCTAAAATAATCATCACTGTAGAAAAATCCAAGCTCTATCACCCTATCCTTTTAATAATAGTTATGATAAAACTTGGACAAATATAACTTATCCCACCTGATTTTTTCTAAAATATAATTCTTGTATCATATCAAGTGAAATTCCTTTATCTCTTGCTTTGTTTACTAAATAATCTAATTTACTTTTACTTGCTTTAATTTGGTAAATATAATAGTCTACTAATCCTCTTTCTGCAGTTTCAAAATTTCTAATGGCTAACTCTAATTCTTTTTTTGTTTTTAAAACACTCATAATAAGTTCAATTTTCTTCTCTTCTTCTGTCTTGTCAGAAATAGCTTCTTCTTTTAAGTATCCTTCCATATCTTCGGTCCTTTCTATTGTAATTTTTAATAAAATTTTATTCAATTTTCTAAATTCTATTCAAAATTGCAATAAACTATTTCTATTTATCTACCAAAAAGATGGAAAATGAGAATTCCAATAGATTGAATAACAAATAAATTTAAAATATTAGAGGTTAATAAATTACTCGTTGCCTCAATCACTCCATCTTCTCCATCTTCTTGTCTTTTATGATGCTTTTGCGCTTCAAAAAAGGTAATAAGTTCTGGAATACTGGTAATAAATCCGAGTAAAACCCCTATTACTAATTGTGGTATTTGAAATTGCCCACATAAGCTTTCTAATGTATTACTTAATAAATTTCCTATTCCATAAAGTAAAAGACTTATGAGCAAAAGTAAAATAGTGTATTGTAACATCACTTTCTTCTTTCCTCTTACCCATTTCTCTTCTTGTTCAATCTTTTTTTCTTCCTCTGTCATTTTGTTCAAATATAATTTATGAACATTATGATTGATAAAATAGAAAAGCAAAAATAGTAATATAAAAGCGGGAACAATACCAATTGAAAATTCTATTTGAAGCCCTAACATAACAACTGGAATCACAATTGTTAATGCAACCAAAATTAAGTCTGTTTTTAATGCTCTATTTTGTAGATGCTTTTGATTTTTGTTCATAAAAATAGCTACTCCATATTGTACACTATTAATCATATTAGAACTAATAATGTTATAGGCACTTGCACTTACTAATCCTGTAACTGCTGAAAATGAAACAGTTAATAACTCTGGTACAGAAGTAGCAATTCCAGCAATATTTCCTACTGTTTTGGGTTTTAAATTTAGGCTTTCTGCCAATTTTCTAAGCACTGGGACTAGTGCATATTTTGAAATGATTACAATTAATCCAGAGTAAAATATAAATTTTATAAATTCCCACATAATTTCCATTATTTTTCTTTTGCTCCTTTTCTTTTTTCATTTTACCCTCTGCTAAAAACTTTCATTCAAATTACAAAATTATTTCTAAAATCTTGATTTTTTTAGAATATGGTGTTACAATAAGTAACATAATATTAAAAACATTGGATGAAAGATTAGTAATAAGTACCTTTTATTTAGAGAATCTATGGTTGGTGAAAATAGTTTAAAAGTTCTTATGAATCCACTTTCAAAGTTTTTTGCGAAGAGCAAAACCGTTTCATGCTCGGTTATCTGCATGATAAGATATTTGCACTTTTTATTTCTTGTGTTTGGTTATTATAACATAAGCTAATTCTATTTTGCAAATAATTAAGGTGGTACCGTGAGAAATATACCTCGCCCTTATTTTATTAGGGCGAGTTTTTTGTTTTTTCTAGGTATGTCCCCAACCTGACAACTTTGTCAGGAAAGGGAACGTCCCCAATATGACAAAGGAGGTTATTTTAAATGATTGATATTAAATTTTTAAGGGAAAATCCACAAGCAGTGAAAGAAAACATGAAGAAAAAATTTCAGGAACATAAGTTGTCTCTTGTTGATGAGGTATTAGAACTAGACAAAAAAAAGCGCGAGGCTACTTTAAAGGGAGATGAACTTCGTAGTCAGAGAAACAGTTTGAGTAGTGAAATTGGTAACTTAATGAAACAGGGGCAAAAAGAAGATGCTGAAAAAATAAAAACTAAGGTGCAAGAAATTAACCAAAATTTAGTAGAAAATGAAACCTTAGAAGAAAATTTAGCTAACGAAATTCAGGAAAGAATGATGAAAATTCCTAACATTGTTCATGAATCTGTACCAGTTGGAAAAGATGATAGTGAAAATGTAGAAATTGAAAAATTTGGGGACCCAGTTGTACCAGCTTATGAAATTCCCTATCACACAGATATTATGGAATCCCTCAATGGCATTGATTTGGATGGCGCTCGTAGAGTCGCTGGAAATGGTTTCTATTACTTAATGGGAGATATTGCAAGACTTCATTCAGCTGTTATTTCTTATGCAAGAGATTTTATGATTAATAAAGGTTTTACTTATTGTGTTCCACCTTTTATGATTCGTAGTAATGTTGTAACTGGTGTTATGAGCTTCGAAGAAATGGATGCTATGATGTACAAAATTGAAGGAGAAGATTTATATTTGATTGGTACTAGCGAACATTCTATGATTGGTAAATTCAAGGAGCAACTTCTACCTAAGAACGAACTTCCTTATGCTATGACTTCATATTCTCCTTGTTTTAGAAAAGAAAAGGGAGCACATGGTATTGAAGAACGTGGTGTTTATCGTATTCATCAATTTGAAAAGCAAGAAATGATTGTTGTTTGCGAACCAGAAGATAGCTGGAAGTGGTATGATAAACTCTGGTCTTACACTGTTGAATTATTCACGAGCATGGATATTCCTGTGCGTACTTTAGAGTGTTGTAGTGGGGATTTGGCTGATTTAAAAGCAAAAAGTTGTGATGTGGAGGCTTGGAGCCCAAGGCAACAAAAATATTTTGAGGTAGGCAGTTGCTCTAATTTAACAGATGCACAAGCCAGGCGCTTAGGTATTCGTATTAAAGGAGAAAAAGGAAATTACTATGCTCATACTTTGAATAATACTGTTGTTGCTCCTCCTCGTATGTTAATCGCTTTTTTAGAAAACCATTATAAGGAAGATGGTAGCATTACTATTCCAGAAGTGTTATGGCCATATATGGGTGGAGCAAAGGTACTAACACCTAAGGTAAGTTAGCCGTTCGAGCAAAGTAAGTTATGGATAACTTATGTAATTGAACAAAATAAGCTTGTATTCTTTAGAAAGGAGGTATCAAAATGGTTATAAAAAATCCCATATTAACAGTGTCTGCTGTTAGTCCTAAACAATATCCAACAGATCATTTACCCGAGATTGTGTTAGTTGGAAAATCTAATGTAGGGAAATCATCTTTTATTAATACTTTAGTCAACCGCAAAAAATTAGCTAGAACTAGTAGTGAACCTGGTAAAACTAGACAAATTAATTTCTATAATATGGATAACCTTTTTTACCTAGTAGATTTACCTGGTTATGGTTATAGCAAAATGTCTAAGCAAGAACAAGCCAAAGTCGGTAGTTTTATTGAAGAGTATTTACAGAAAAGTAAAGAGATTGCTTTGATCGTTTTTGTAATTGACATTCGCCATGAGCCGACAGCAAATGATAAATTAATGTATGACTATATTTTTAAAACAAATTTGCCCTGCTTAGTAATCGCTAACAAGGCTGATAAAATTGCTATTACTAAGGTGGAGGGCACTGTAAAACACTTACAAGAAATTTTAAATCCACTAAATGATATTTCTTTTCTTCCATTTTCTAGTGAAAGAAAAATTTATACCCAAAAGGTATGGGAAGAATTAGAAAAGTATTTTCTGAAAAAGTAAACATTTCCGAGTCTTCTCTTATGACTTTATTCGCTCTTTGAAATCTTTTTCAAAGAGGTAGTTTTGAAGAGACCCTCATTTTATTGACTTTCATGTTCTTTTGGTATATAATAATAGTATGTTCAATAGAACTTGCAAAGTCTCTATTTGTTCTTATTGAATAAATACGACATGAGGTGAACCTTTATGGCAAATTCGAAGAAGAAGTCCCAGAACAAGCCCGACATCATTTTGACTTTTTCCAGTCCTGAGCGGGCCGAAAACTTCTGTGCTGAACTGAAGCAGCTGCTTCCTGACGTGAAGTTCGGTTGCATCAGCACTACCGTGAGGCTCTGGGCGCCTCCGCGCACCTTTGATGCTATCAAGGATCTGTCCTGCCAGCTCCGCTTTCGGCGGACTGCTTGTAGTGTGCATACAAACGCCTCTAAGTGAGACAAAGGGCGACGCTTCTAGCGTCGCCCCTTTCTTTTTTATCTATTCTTCTCTTTCTATTTTTTTTGTAATAGCTTTTAGAGCCTTTTGTCTTTCTAATGTGATTACATGTCCACAGCCTAGGCATTTTAGTTTGAAGTCTACTCCTATTCGTGCCAATTCCCATAACTTACTTCCACAAGGATGCTGTTTCTTTGTTCTAACTATATCACCTACATTGTATTCCATAAAAACTTCATCCTCCTTTTGTTTTATCTTTCAGTTATTTTAGTAATTCTCTTTTCGATACTTTCTTTTCCAAGAACTTGCATAATTTCATATAAGTCTGGAGTTTGCATCCTTCTAGTTAAACTTACTCTTAATACAGTACTAATATCTCCTACATGTCCTGGCCATTTTTCAGGATTCTGTTTAAATTCTTTTACTTCTCTTGCATATCCTAGTTCTTCTGCTAAGTCCTTTATCTTATCAAACCATGTTTGTTTATCATCATTAATGTCAAAATATTTTTCTAAGTATATGGATAAAATCTTCTTGATTTCCTCTTTATCATTAATCTTTCCATATTCAACTTCACTTGTCTCGCTTAAAAATCTATCATCATACATATAAGAAATAGCATCTTTTACTTCAGACCATTTAGCAATATCTTTTCTAGGCTTTGCGTTTCCTCTTTCTATTCCGAAAATCTTTAATGCATACTCCTTGTTTTGTAATAAATCTTCTAGCTCTTTATCATATCTTTTTGCCCATTCTAATACTTCATCGTAAATATCTTCTTTTGTATATTTAGAAATAACATTTTTAGAAACATCTAGTAGTTTTACAATATCAAAAATCGCTCCACTTACACTCATTTTACTAATATCAAATTGAAATTCTGACATAGGCACGTTAGGATTGTTTTTTCTCCACATTTCAAAATTAGAATTTCCTATATTCATTAAATACTCACATACAGACCTAGCAGGTATTCCTTCTTCATGATAATAACTAACTGCTGCTTCTGGATCTTTTCTTTTACTAATCTTTCTTTTTTTGCCATCTTCTTCCTTCAAAATTGGTGCATAGTGGCAATATTTTGGTGTTTCAAATCCTAAGGTTTTAAATAATTCTAAGTGTAGTGGTAGTGAAGATACCCACTCATCTGAACGAATAACATGTGTTACTTTCATTAAATGGTCATCTACTGCATGAGCAAAATGATATGTTGGAAGTCCATCTGCTTTGATAATAACAATATCTTGGTCATTCTCTGGAAAATCAATATTTCCTTTAATCACATCATGATGTCTAATTTTTTTATCTTCTCTTCCCATAGATTTGAAACGAACAATATATGGCATACCTGCTTTTATCTTTTCTGCTGCTTCTTCTACTGATAAATTACGATAAGTTGCCCAAACACCATAATATCCTGTTCTTAGTTTTGCAGCTTCTTGTTTTTTTCTCATCTCTTCTAATTCCTCTGAAGTTGCAAAACATGGATATGCTCTACCTTGTTCAATAAGCCATTTAGCATAAGCCTGGTAAATTTCTCCTCTTAAGCTTTGTTTATATGGCCCATAATTTCCTTTTTCATCTGTCTCATTTAACATTCCTTCATCAAATTCAATACCAAAATCTTTAATGGCATTTACAATTTGCGCTACACCATCTTCTATCTCTCTTTTTTGGTCCGTATCTTCTATTCTTAATAGAAATACACCTTTCGTTTGATTCGTAAGTT
This sequence comes from Clostridia bacterium, assembly GCA_022797215.1. Lineage (GTDB taxonomy): Bacteria > Bacillota > Clostridia > TANB77 > CAG-508 > CAG-273. Next base: position 60,585 of record JAAWKD010000006.1, on the reverse strand, counting down.
GTCTATTAATCACACATTGCATTAATCCACCTACATGAACAAATCCCGTAGGACTTGGAGCAAATCTTGTTACAATTGCTCCTTCTGGCAAATCTCTTTTACTATATTTTTCTTCATAGTAAGAAATCGGCTTTGCATCTGGAAAAATTAAATTGGCTAAATCTTTATAATCCATATCCTCTAACTCCTTTTCGGCAAAAACTCTTTAATCAGTTTTCTAAAATATAAAAATACGAACTAACAAATTCTAAAAGCAAAGCTTTAAGAATTTGTAACGTTTCGCATAATTTATTTCTACGTCAAGTGCTATTCAGCGCTTTCCTAGAACTAAAAAAAGTAACGTACTTTTTTCTACGCTACTATTTTACACTATTTTCTGCTAATATTCAAGTGGCTTGTTCTTAATCATTTGAATTAACTCTGGCATTGCTACTTCTCCACCCGCAAATCTTCTAAACATCTCTACATCGCTTTGTGTAATTGCCATTCCTTCGATTGCTAAATCATTTTGAATACTCTCTATATTGAAATTAAATGTTTCTTCATTATACATATTTTTTACCTCCAAACACTTCCTTTTTCTTTTGCCCAAATCTATATCTATTATACCATAAATTGAGCCAAAAATCAAGTTTTTGAGGGCTTTTCAGTATCCATATATAAAGTATTAATCAAAGTAGCTACTAATTTCTTCTAATTGTTCAAACCCAATTTGTCTAAATACTTCATAAGCAACAATTGCTACTGAATTAGATAAGTTTAAGGAGCGTAAATGCTCTTTCATTGGAATTCTAATCGTATTCTCAATATATTTTTGTAGTAAATCTTCTGGTAATCCTTTCGTCTCTTTTCCAAATAATAAAAAGACTTCTTCTGATTTTGTATAATCCATATCTGAATAACATTGTTTTCCCTTTGTTGTAGCAAAATACATATCATTTTTTTCTGGTGGATATTTGACTAAAAATTCTTGTAAACTTTCATGCATTTCAATGGTTAGTTTATCCCAATAATCTAGTCCTGCTCTTTTTAAATATTTATCTGATATTTCAAATCCTAAAGGCTTTACTAAATGTAGCTTCGCTCCAATTGCTGCGCAAGTTCTTGCTATGTTTCCTGTATTTTGTGGTATTTCTGGTTCTACCATTACAATATTTAATTTCATCTTCTATATCCCTTCTAACAACCATTTAAAAGGTGACTTATCTTCTCGCTCTCTTCCTTCTTGATTAGTATATTGTTTATTAGAAAATATAATATCCATGACACTATCTGGATAATACTTATCCAAAAACCTATCTAAACTAGTATCTGCTGAAATATTTTGCATCCTTTCATATTGTCTATATCCTGCAAGCATAGATATAGCAATATTAAACATCATAAAAACAAAAAAGAGAGTTGTTGCTATTTTGGCTGTTCTATTCATATTCGTTAAACTATCTAGTCTCGTACTAAGTGGGTACATCCATTTTATAAATATAATACCACCTAATCCCCAATAAATGCAATGTAACAAGCTAGTTCTTCCATTAAGGTTAAAACGTAAGGTGCTATATTCCCATGAAACTGTTCCAAATAGACATTCTTGCATATAGGAAAATAAATATTCCGTAATTCCACCTAATATCGCTGTATATACAAATATTTTTAAACTACTAATATCCTTTGTATTCTCAGTAGTTGCTCCTGTGATTCTTGGAACAAGTAAATAGAACAATACTGCTCCTGCTCCATAAACTGGAATAAATGGTCCATAGATAACTCCCTGTCTTACTTCAAAGTGCCCTTCTTGTACAATGCAGACAATAGTCTCCATGATACAACCAATTACACTTACAAAAGTAAAAATCCAGAAGACTTTAATCAATTCTTTTTTCAAATTTCTTTTCATATTTTCCCCAATAATTTTCTTTTTGTTATTTTCTCATATTTTATCACATTTTGTCGAGATTTGTATTAATTTTTTATTAAAATTCTTGTTTAATTTATTATTAACACTTGACTAGTATATATTTTCGCAGTTTGAAAGGTACCAAGTTGACCTACTTGTATGTATCTGCTGACTACCTTGGGCATTTGAAAACCAGAAAATATATACTAGTCAAGTGTTTAACAATTTTAAGAATTAATTGTGGTTGAAGTTTTGCCAGTTCCTACTACACTTTCTTGTAAGGAGCGCCAAGTGTTACATCCTATTATTCCATCTGCTATCAATCCAACACTTTTTTGGTATGCTATTACTGCACGATAAGTCTGTGGTCCAAATACACCATCTAAACCACCTGTTGTATATCCTAATGTATTTAGATTATCTTGTGCAATGCATACATACGCTCCTCTACTACCTTGCCTAATTAATGGAAATCCACCTGTACTACATGCTGGCGTCCCTCTCCTTTTATCAAAATGTATCCATGTAGGGGTAAATTCTTGAGGTTCTACATAGGACCAAAGACCAGAAGAAAGAACAGAATTCCTTAGTCGATTTCGATTGCGGTTACTCATTCTTTGTCCTACATCAAAAGCAGTTCCTGCATAGTGTTGTGATTGGTTTCCATGCCCTCCTTCATACGGTCTTTTAAAAGCAAATCCTACATCTATAGGCCCTCCAAATAAATATCTCTGGCTATTCCAAGCTTGTATAACTCTTTTCTCTGTCCAGACCACATTACTTTGACTAGAGCCTCTAAATTCATTTACAGTTAATGTTCTTCCTGTATTATAGGGCATTGCCTCTGATAACCCTCTATAATACGTTTCCATACGGTTTGTGTCATTGTTATATACCAATATTCTTGCCATTATTGTCTCTCCTCTCTTTTTTATTATATGATGCAATCTCTAAATTGTTGAGAGACAAACATTAGTTAGAGGACATACCGCTAACCAATTAAAACTTCGTTTTCTCTGGTTGTAGGTATGTCCCCTAACTAACACTATTCTATTTCTATACTTCTCTTAACTTTACTACTAATCTTTCTTTTCCATAATTTGTACAAGTAATTAAAGTAAGTTCTCTTTTTCCATTTGTCAATTGACTAGTACAAGCTGTATCTGTTGGCTTGACTACATACTTATTATATACCTTATATTTTATCTTTCTTCCAGATAAGTCTGTTAACTCTGCAATGTCTCCATTTTTTAGCTTATGTAATTTACCAAACATAATTCCACTTTCATAATAATGTCCTACAATACAATAATTTCCTACCTCATTTGGTGCTGGTCCCCAATATTTATTAATAGATACATATAATAAATCTGGTGAAGTTTCTGAAAGCACAGGATATTCAATTCCAATACTTGGCACCTTTAATACTGCCTCTGTTGTATATTGGACTCCATCTTTTGATGTATAGGTTGCAGTATCAATATTAGGTCTTGTATTTCTTTCATTAGTATGTTGCTTTTCTTCTTCTTTGTCTAAAATAACAACAATAACATCATTATCTGCTTTCTTTACTGTTGTATCTTCTCTTTTATACTCTATTTGAGCCAAAATTTCTTGTGATACTTGTGCTGTTTTACTTCTGTCATACTCTGCATATATATAGTAGGAGAATAAAAGGCAAATTAAAAACACAGATAAACAAAACTCAATTTTATAAATTACTTTTTTTCTTTTTAGCTCAGGTGTAACATACAGTTTCTCTGTTGCCAAAATCTGGTTCATTTTGCCCCTCTCCTTTCTTTCCTAATAATACAGTTTTTATTATACCATATTCCAAATTTTTTTTGAAGTACCTTTTTGAAAAAAAAGATTAGAAAATATTTCCAATGATTTGACATCTGATTAAAAAGCCTATATACTTATGTGCATATAGAAATGAGGGGAATTATGTCCATTTTAGAAGAAACCAAATTTTTAATGAAAAAATATCATATTAATGCTAATAAAAATTTAGGTCAAAATTTTTTAATAGATGATGAGACAGTTGATAATATTATATCAGCTGCTAATATTCAGCCTAATGATTTAATTATCGAAATTGGCCCTGGGCTTGGCACTTTAACTGCTAGGCTCTTAGAAAAAGCTAGTAAAGTTATTGCTATTGAATTAGACAATGAAATGATAACTATTTTACAAGACCGTTTTCAGTTTTATAATAATTTCGAATTGATTCATCAGGATGTACTAAAGGTAAATTTAAAACAAAAAATCACAGAAAATGCAAATAATATATCATCTGTTAAAATAGTTGCTAACTTGCCTTATTACATTACAACTCCTATTATTATGAAATTACTAGAAGAACATTTGCCAATAGAAAGCATTACTGTAATGGTACAAAAAGAAGTGGCTGACCGTTTAACCGCTACTCCTGGTAAAAAGAATACAGGTGCTATTACTTATTGTATATCTTACTATTGTGAAGCTCAAGAAGTGCTATTCGTGCCAAATACCTCTTTTCTTCCTTCTCCAGAGGTAAATTCAGCAGTCATTCATTTGCTTATTAGAAAAAACCCACCTGTTATTGTAAGAGATGAAACATTCTTTTTTAGAGTTATTCAGGCAAGTTTCATGCAGAGAAGAAAGACTTTATTAAACGGACTTTCTAATAGTAATATTGCACCTAAAGATACCTTGAAACAAATGTTAAAAGATTTACAATTAGATGAAAACATTAGAGGTGAGACATTAGATTTACAACAGTTTTCTCAGATTAGTAATTATCTTACTAAATCAAACGGCGATATTGACAACTTCTAAATGCTAAAAACATTTAGAAGTTTTATCAATTGCAATAATTATATTTTAGTTCTTCATGTCCTCCATAATTTCCTCTTTTGTTAAGCCTGTTATTCTTATAATTTTATCTTGTTTATTCTCTTGATACTCCTTAATTGCCCTTGGTAGCTCAATTATACTTATCTCACAATTTCTATGTAAATAAAAAATATGCCACTTTTGCTCTTACTACTTATGACATATTTTTGTTTTTTATTTTACCAGATTGGGAAGGAATTATGTTTCTTTAATAATATAGTTATTCTCGAAAAACTCCTTAAAGTTTTTCCCTCTGATACTATATTAGTTCGGTTTATTCAAAGAAGTATTGCTTACTTGTATAAGCTATTTATATAGCTCATACTTCGCCTATAACTATTTTAAAGTCCGGTACCCTACACTCTGCTTCGACGCATAAGTCATCTGTAACTCGCTCAGCTCGAACAGCTGACTTAACTACCGCTACTCCACGACCGCAGTAAACACTGTAGACACCAGCCCAACCATCCCAATCAAAGAAGAACACTCCGCTGACGCCACGTATGAAACCGCCAGCACCATTAACCCAATTAGAGTAGCTAGCGCCATGCCAGCCTGCGCAACCAGGATACCTCAACATAATCCCTAATTTATTTTCTTTATTTTACTAAATTCTTCTGCTTATTTCAAGTAAGTACTAAAATTTTACTTCTATTCTTCTAACCCAAAGCTAACTCCTAAAGCATTATTAATTCTATTAATAATCTTTTCATCATCAATATGCCCTATTTTTTCTTTTAAACGGCTTTTATCAATTGTTCTAATTTGCTCTGTTAAGACTACTGACTCTGCCTTTAATCCGCTTTGCTCTGGTTCTATTTCTATATGTGTAGGTAGCTTCGTTTTTCCTGTTTGTGAAGTAATTGCTGCTGCAATTACAGTAGGGCTATGTTTATTTCCTACATCATTTTGAATAATAAGAACTGGTCTAACTCCTCCCTGTTCTGAGCCAATTACCGGGCTTAAATCTGCATAAAACATATCTCCTCTTTTTACTACCATTTTTCTTCACTCCTAATATTTGTGTATTTAAGTTTTTTCTATTGATATATTTTAATATTAGTTTGAAATAAATAGAGCTGAAAAAGAGGTTTCTTGTTTAATGCTGCATTATTCTATCTTCTTGAAGGCGAAATGCTAATATTTCCTCTTTTTTTAGACTATTCATTTTTATCTCTTTATATAATATGTAAACTAGATTTTTTTTGTTCTTATCTTGTACCACTAATTGTTGAATATTTCCTGTTATTCTATCAATTATTAATCTTTTACTTGCTACATATGATGTTGCATTAGCTAGTTCTACCTCCATAATCACTTGATTATTTTCCTCATATAATTTTGTTTTTTGACCATTGGATTTCGCATTTCGATAATCTTCTATAAAAGAATGAAGCCATAAGAAATTATCTGTTAAATATGGATAATTTTCATAAATAGTTGTTAGGTTTAACTTTGAATTATGAATGGTTAGTTTATTACCGTCATACATTGTTTCTAAACCTTGTATATTACTTGGCTCTCTTACAACTTGTTTTTCTATATTAGGGCTAACATAACTTTGCTTTAGAAGATATTTTGTTTTATTTTTGTTACTTTCTACTGTTATTTCAACTTCTGTTTCATAGGAACTAATATTTAAAATATATTCCTCTATTTCTTGTAGAGTTTTGTTATTTAAATTATTACCAATATTCAAATTTTTATTAGTATTTTTTAAGAAAAAATATATAATTATTACAAATATTATTAAAATGGTTACAGCCCCTAGCATAATTAACTTTTTATTTTTCTTCATTATTACCTCATTTCTTCTCTTTATCTCAATTACATATTTAATGCTGAAAATACATAATAAAAAGAAAGAGAACAATTTTATTCTCTTTCATCTATATTCATAAACTTTTAAAGTATTCTGTCAAACACTCAACTAATTCCCTCTTTGTTTCTATTTGATTTACCTGTTGTCTTATACTACTTGCCTCCCTTAAACCTTTTAAGTAATATGTCATATGTTTTCTCATTTCCTTAATACCTGTATTTTCTCCTAATTCTTGCACCTGTAATTCAATATGTTCTAATATTAATTCTAAACGTTCTTGATTACTAATTGATATTATTTCCTCTTCTGGATTTGTTAAATATTCTTGCACTTGTTTAAAAATCCAAGGAGTTCCAATAGAGGCTCTTCCTATCATAATTCCGTCCACTCCTGTTGTTTCAAACATTTGAAGTGCATCTTCTGGCGTCTTAACATCACCGTTTCCAATTACTGGAATAGATACTTCTTGTTTTACTTTTTTAATAATCTCCCAATCTGCAATTCCTGTATAAAATTCTTCTCTTGTTCTTCCATGAACTGTAATAGCACTAGCTCCCGCCTTTTCTGCCATTCTTGCGAATTCTATTACATTAACATGTTCCTTATCCCATCCTTTTCTCATCTTAACAGTTACAGGAACTGTTGCATTTTCCACAACTGATTGTATAATCTCTTGGGCTAATTGTATATTAAGCATTAGTTTACTTCCATCACCATTTTTGACTACTTTTGGTGCTGGACATCCCATATTGATATCTACAATATCTGCTATCTTACTAACTTGCTTAGCACTATATGCCATTGCCTCTACATCATTTCCAAAAATTTGTACTGCTACTGGTCTTGATTCGCCTTTTATATTTAACAATTGATTTGTTTTTTGATCTTGATAAAATAGCCCTTTGCTACTTACCATCTCTGTATATACTAAACCTGGTTCAAACTTTTCACATATACGACGAAAAGGCAAGTTAGTAATCCCTGCCATTGGCGCTAAAAGCACATTATTTTTTAAAACTACATTTCCTATTTTTAGTTCCTGTAAGTACATTTGTTACTCCTATTTATATCTTTAAATTTCATTATTTCATTTTATATAATTGAGAAGTCCGCAGATAAGCTTATCTGTGGACTCTCTTGTTTTTTGCCTGTGTTTCTTATACCGAAGTTAGGAACTCTTTTAGATGGCTCACCTGTTTAGATGATATACAGGATTGTTACAAGAATGGCCAACCAAATGCTTACAGCTTCGCTTATTCCCATTTGCCTAAACATTCCCCGGCTTCCTGTAAATACCCTAGGAATCATCCTAAGAGCTCTGCGCCCGATCCAAATAGTAGCATTCACAACATTTCTTACAACGTAGCCCATGGCGCTGAAAATCCCGTTTCCAAGGTTGCCCCTAGGTTTTGAGAAATCCTAACACCTGCCACGTTGCAGATCAGCATGATTCCTGCTATAACAACGCGGGGATATCTATATTCAAAGCAAATCGCTTATTCTCTTTCATTATACTATATTTTTCATTCATTTTCAAATTTCTATTCTGCAAATAAAGTCCTCTGCCTACGCCCACTAATATTTAATAATATAGCAATTAAAATAAGGTTTGTTAAAAGTGAACTTCCTCCATAACTTACAAAAGGTAGTGGAATCCCTGTGATTGGCAAAAGTCCCATTGTCATACCAATATTTTCTAACATATGAAAAAAGAAAATCCCTGCAATTCCTGCTGCTATATATGAACCTCTGTCATCTCTCGCTGTTTTTGCTACCTTAATTGCATTAATGACTAAAATCATGTATAAAACAATAACGCTCGCGCCACCTAAAAATCCCATCTCTTCTCCGATAACAGCAAATATGAAGTCTGTTGTTTTTGGGTATAAATAACCTAGTTGTGTTTGATTTCCCTTTAAAATTCCCATTCCAAAGGATTGCCCTGCACCTATTGCTAATTTAGATTGTATAATATTATATCCTGCACCTCTTGGGTCTGAATCTGGATTTAAGTACACATCAATTCTGGATTTTGCATGATCTGGTAAAATAAAAAAATAAGCTAGGGGTACTAATATAACTATTAATAATGTAGCTATCAAAATATACCTTTTTCGTATACCTGCTACAAATAGCATAAAAATAAGCGCTACTAAAAAGGCTAGTGCTGTTCCATAATCTGGTTGCTTGATAATTAGTATTACTGGTACTGCAACAGTTAGTATCATAATTCCTAATTTCCATAAACGATTCATTTCATCTTTTCCATTTTTTTGAAGCCTCACAATAATATCTGTTGTAAACAATACCACTACAATTTTAGCAAATTCTGCTGGTTGAAAGGAAAATGGGCCAATGATAAACCAACTAGTAGCTCCATTAATTGGTTCTGTGAACATAACTGCTATTAGTAATAATAGGCTCACACCATATAAAATAGGAGATATTTTGCAATAAAACTCATATTCAATAGCTATCACGAAAATCATAACAGGTATGCTAATTACTAGCCATAATGCCTGCTTTTTAAATTCTTCATATTCTAAATTTTGAGTGGCAGAAAATAGCGCTACTAACCCAATAACAACTAGTAATAAAGTACACACTAATATTCCCCATTCAATATTTTTTATCATCTTCTTTTTCATTTTTTTCCTCACATTTTAAGAAGTTTCTTCCAAAAATACCAAAGACAACTATCTTTGGTATTTTATGCTTTATATACTTGTACCTCTATTGTACTCTAATTTTTATTTTCTATTCGATACAATTCTATTTTTTCTTCACTGGCTCTTTTACCTCTTCTGTTTCTTCCTTGGCATGTTTAGCTTTTTTTTCTTCATTTTCTTTTGAAGACTTGTCCACTGTTTTTGTCTTTTTCTCGGTCTTTTCTCTTTTTGGTTCGTCCTTTGGCTTTTCTTCTTTCTTTTTTTCTACTTCTCCTGTCTTTTTACTTTCTTTTTTTTCTTCTTTATCACTACTCTTCTTTTCTACTTTTTCAGTAGTCTTTTTAGGTACTTCTTTTACTGCTGATTTTACTTCCTCTTTTTGTTCTTCTTGTGGTCCTACTTTACGTGCTTCATTTTTAATAGTAGTAATTGGAATATTAGCATATAACGCTGGTGCTCCTACTGTACCATCCTCATTTGATTTGTTCGTTAAACGAACATCGATTGCCTTTTCATCAACATCAATGTATTTTTTAATTACCTCAATAATTTCTTGTTTCATTAATTCTAAGAAATCAGCCGATACATTGGCTCTATCTTGCATTAAAACCAAATGTAATCTTTCTTTTGCCGTATCTGAACTTTCTTTTGTATTTTCTTTTTTTCCAAGATTCTTAAAGAACTTGATTACACTTACAAACATATTTTATCCTCCAACTGTCTATTTTCTTATGAAATAGGGATATGCTTAAGGAAAACACTATTTTAATGAACAAAGAAATGCTTTATTTTTGAGAAAAATCCTTCTTTGCTACCTGGAATAGTAATATCAACATTTTCTCCTAAAATTCTTTGCGCAATTTCTATGTAAGCTTTTCCTGAAGGTGCTTTATGGTTTGTCACCACAGGTTCACCTTTATTCGTTTGAGTAATGATATATTCATCATCTGGCACAACACCAATTAAATCAATTGATAATAAATCAACAATATCATCTACTTCCATCATTTCACCTTTTTTAACCATATTTGGTCTTAAACGGTTAATTACTAATTGTGGATTTTTGATTTCTGATGCTTCTAATAATCCGATAATTCTATCAGCATCACGAATAGCAGAAATTTCTGCTGTTGTTACAACGATTGCTCTATCTGCTCCAGCAATAGCATTTTTGAAACCTTGTTCAATTCCTGCTGGGCAATCAATTAAAATATAATCAAATTCCTCTTTTAACTTTTCAACTAATTCCTTCATTTGTTCTTCATTTACTGCACTTTTATCTCTTGTTTGGGCTGCTGGAAGTAAGAATAATTCTTCGAAACGTTTATCCTTAATTAATGCTTGTCGTAACTTGCACTTTTCTTCTACTACATCAACAATATCATATACAATTCTATTTTCTAATCCCATAACAACATCAAGGTTTCTAAGTCCAATATCAGTATCTACTAATACTACTTTTTTTCCTCTTAACGCTAGGGATGAACCTACATTTGCTGTTGTTGTTGTTTTTCCTACTCCACCTTTTCCTGATGTAACTACAATAACTTCTCCCATTTTTCTAGTAGATGTTAGCTTCGCTTTGAAGGCTAACATACTCTCCTTTCTTAAAAATGCATTTTCTAACGTATCTATTATACTAAAAAAAACGGAAAAAATCAATGTTCCAGGAATTATTTCTTGAAAAAGTTGGAAACTATATTCATATTTAAGTATTATCCTATATATATTTGTATGATTTTTTAATCCATTACTTCAATAGAAAAAATCAATTAGCATAACATTTTTTGTCATACTAATTGATTTTTTATTTATAAGCCAAATCTTGTTTTATCTATTTCATAATTTAATTTTATTTCTGACTTAGATAATGCTCTATTATAGATTTGCAAACTGTATAATTGAATATTTGCATATGGATGCTCTGCTTTAGTTCCTCCAAAGGCTCTTCCTATATCTACTGGTTGGTTGTTCCATTTTGAAGTACTAACAGTTTGATTTTCCACAATGCTTTTATTATTACAATAAATACGATTATATTGTTTTGTGTCCTGTCCCATATAAGTTATAATTACATTTTTAATTTTATTTTCTTCAGCTGTATTAGGTTCTCCATAAACCCAAGTTTTTGAATCATTCATTGCATATGTATTAGCATTTGCAATATATGCTCCATATTGACTACCATAGCCAAAGTAAATACTTCCTTCTTTTGCTTCATTAGAGCTTATTACAGCAGGCGCTTTATTATCTGGAATTGACAATACTTTATAGGTTGCACAGATTGTAATATCGTCATACTGTGATAAATCTAAATTTTGAATTGTAGCAAAATCATCTATTCCATCAAAAATCAAACTATTTTCTTTCCACCCACTCTTTTCTGATTGTGTAAAATTGGAAAGTGTAGCATCATAATTATTACCACTTAAATCTTTCCATGTTCCTGAATTACTATCATGACCAGTTCCAATATTATTTGTTGCATCATATCTTGCTAATAAACCGTCAGCTACATAGTCATTTTCCCCTAATACTATTCCAAATCTTTCTTTATCTAATTCATAATTTGTTAATCTTTCATCTTCTGTTAAAACACGATTATAAATTCGAAGTGCTTGCAGCTTAAATCTTTTATTTTTATTGTGTGTACTATCTTTGCCTTTTCCTACAGTTAATGTACTTGTATTTGTTTTTAATGTTGAAAAGCTAACTCCCTCTTTTGCTTGCAAATTGGTATAATAACTAGTTGTGTGGTTGGTATTATCATAAGTAATCGTTGCTGTATATATTCTACCCTTTTCAAATGCTTTATTATCAATTCCTTCATTTGCTTGATTGCTATAAGTATTAATATTCATTCCATTATTATAATAAATAACATCATTTAGATTATTTCCATTGTCTATCCCTATTCCCATTAAATTTTCTACACCATCTTCCTCTATAGAACATATTACTTCTATTGTTCTTGAAGTACTGTCTAAAGTAATGGCATCTTCTGTTTCAAAGTAATTAGTTTCGGGCTGAATAAAATCATATGCTTTATCATTCCAAGTTACTTCTTCTGTCCCTTTGTATATTAGATCATGGTTGTTGCCACTTAAATCTTTCCACACTTTAGCAGTGTTACTATGTCCACTTCCTGTATTATTAATAGCATCATAGAAAACTTCTAATCCATCTGTCACATATTCTTTTGTATGGACTGATTCTTGATATAAATTAATTTGATTAGTTTGTCCTATTCCGTGTCGCATAAATCTCTTTAATTTTCATTAATGTTCTTAATTGGTTTTTACGTACAACACTTGTTGTCATAAAAACGCCACCTAGTATAAAAATCAAACTAAAAATGGTAGCAATAGCAAACATTGCAATAGATCCCTTTTCTTGTTTGATTAGTTTTTCTTTTGACATACCTTAACCCTCTCTTATCCTTTATCTAGTTTATCCGTATTTTTTCTATATTTATCATAAACAAAAAATTATTTTCTGTCAATTGATTTTATCCAATTTATTCTTTCTTGATGCAGTTTTTCACCAAATTGTTTACCTATTAAATTTGGATATTGCTTTCGAATTTTATCACCAGTTACTTGTTGCAAACACTGCTCTGCTAACGTTGCAAATTTTATTTGCTTAAAAGTTTCTTGCAAATCCTCTTGATAACGGCTTTTATCGCATGCTACTACAATTCTCAACCCTTGTAAGCCCAACATAGATTTCTCTATATTTTCTATTAACTCTACTTGCTTTTTAGCAGTCATTTTTTCAAAAATGCCACCTTTCATGTGCCACTTTGCTGCTATTTTTCCACATTTTATCCAGCTGTTAGGTACTCCTATTTTATTCCCTAAACTTTGTACTAATTTTACTCCCTTTTCTTCATGCCCATAATGATGTGGTAGCATTTCCTTTGGAGTCACTCCTTTTCCTAAATCGTGAACTAAACAACTAAAGCGAATGGCTAAATCACTTGTTAGTTTTGCCGAATTATCTACTGATATCATAGTATGCTGATAGCTGTCTCCTTCTGGATGATGCTTTTCAGGCTGTGTTTTCCCTATTAAGTTTGCAATTTCTGGAAAGTGTACTTCTAGTACCTTTGCCTTTCTTAATGTTTCAAAAAATATAGATGGCTTTTGGCTAGAAATAGCTTTACGAAACTCACAAAATACCCTTTCTTTAGACAATGTTAAAAGTTCTGTTTTTAGCTGTTCCATTGCTTTTAGCGTATCGACTTCTACTATAAACTGCTCTTCTTTTCCTATTATTTCTAAAGGCTGATATAAAGTCGTCATCAATCTAGCAACTCGATATACTCGTAAAGGATCTTCTGAAAAGGCATCTGTTGTTTTTCTCAAAATTCTTTTTTGAATATCGTCTCGTCCATGAAATGGGTCTATCATTTCCCCTGTTAAAATATCTTGTGCTATACTATTAATAGTTATATCTCGTCTTGCTAAATCTTCTTCTATCGTTATTTCTGGACTCGTCAAAAATTCAAATTCTTTATGTCCTTTTCCTATTTTTCTTTCCTTTCTTGCTAGTGCAATTTCTTTTTGATTTAGAATAAAAACAGGAAAATCCTTTCCTTGTATTTTGGTCTCTGGGAAAAGTATTTGAAATTGTTCTTTGGATAACCCCGTTACACAATAGTCTTCATCTATTACTGGCATATTTAATAACTGGTTACGAATAGCCCCGCCTACTAAGTATAAAGTTCCTCCTGCTTGTTTGATTTTTTTGGCAATTTCTAGCATTTCTTTGTTCCTTTCTAATATGTTATTTTTATTATATCACTTTTTGGCTAGTTTTAATTGCTAAAAAAGCAATGTTAACAAATTTTAAATTCTAAAGCTTTAAGCGTTTCTGCATAAGATATCTGTAGCTTGCTTTGCTCGAACATTTAAGAAATCTATGTCACTTATACAAAAGGCAGAGAAAGCTTTATAGCTAAGTTTCCTCTGCCTTTTACTAGGTTTTATGTTATAGCAAATAATACATTTTAATTAATAAAATCTAAAATTTGAGTTTTATCTACAATTCCTACTATTCTATCTTTTTCTTCTCCATTTTGAATCAGTACTAATGTTGGAATAGACATAACCTGATATTGCAATGCTATATCATCTGTTTTATCTATATCTATTTTTACAAATTTTACATTTTCATTTTCTTTTGCCACTTCTTCTACTATTGGAGATAATATCTTACAAGGTCCACACCATGTAGCATAAAAATCTATTAATACTGGTTTTTCGCTTTTTAGTACCACTTCCTCAAAATTTTCACTTGTAACTTCTATTACCTTTTCTTCTTGTTTCTCTCCTGATTCTATAGTTGCATCCCTTTGACCATTTAACAAAATATTAATTCCTATTAGAATTAATATAAATACCAAAATTAAACTGACAATAATTACCTTCTTTTTCATTATTCTTCCCCTTTCCTTAAAAAATAATTGTATAAATTCCTGCTATGATTAATATAATACCTGATATTTTTTTGATTATGCCATAGTGACTTTTGATATATTGAAAAACATTTTTTAATTTTTCTATTAAAATTGCTGATATAATAAAAGGTATTCCTAAGCCTACAGAATAAATTAACATCATGATAATTCCTTTTAGGATATCTTGTTCTTTGGCGATTAACAATAAAGCTGAACTTAAAAATGTACCTATGCAAGGTGTCCAACTAATAGAAAATAAAAGTCCAAATAAAATTGCTTTCCAAAAGTTTAGATTTTTATGATTCATATTTCTCATGTTGGTTTTATTTAAGAATTTAATTTTTAGTATTTCCATATAATTTAAACCAAAAAGGATAATTACAATTCCAAAAATAATTTTGATATATTTTATATGATTTACAACCAAACCACCTATACTACTTGCAAATATAGAAAGTAGTAAAAAAACAATGGTAAATCCTATAACAAATCCAATAGAATTAATAAGCGCTTTTCGTGTATTTGAATCATCCTCACCTATGAAATAAGATATATAAATTGGTAGCATTGGCAATAGGCATGGTGATATAAAGCTTGCTATTCCTTCTAAAAAAGTTAAAAGATAATCCATATCCCTTCCTCCTTTTATTATATTGATTCCTATTGATGCAATTATATCTTTATATTTTCCATTTTGCAATAAAAACTGTATATTATTGGAAAATATGGATACATTTTATTTTTATCCATATTTTTTTCTTATATTCATACACCTTGGTCAAATTTCTTGACATTCTAGCAATTTAAGAATAAAATTAGGTCATAATATAAAAAAGGAGGAAACTTATCTACATGAAAGATTTAGTTGAAATTAGATGGCATGGTAGAGGTGGTCAAGGTGCTAAAA
Source organism: Clostridia bacterium (assembly GCA_022797215.1). Taxonomy (GTDB): domain Bacteria; phylum Bacillota; class Clostridia; order TANB77; family CAG-508; genus CAG-273. The sequence continues at coordinate 44,955 of JAAWKD010000006.1, read as the reverse complement.
CAGCTTCTTTATTATTAGCAGATGCTGCTTTTAACACAGGAAAATATATTCAAGGTTTCCCTGAATATGGCCCTGAAAGAATGGGTGCCCCAATTACTGCCTATAATCGTATTAGCGATAATCCTATTCGTATTCATAGTAACATCTATGAACCTGATTATGTGGTAGTTGTAGATGATACATTATTAGAAAGTGTTGATGTGACAGCTGGTTTAAAGCAAGATGGTGCTATTGTCATTAATACTACTAAGGAAAAAGATTATTTAACTAAAGTACTACATGATTATTCTGGTAGTGTTTACACTATAGATGCTAGAAAAGTATCTTTAGAAACTTTAGGAAAATACTTCCCTAATACTCCAATGCTTGCTGCTATTGTGAAAGTTGCTGGTATTATGGAGGAAAAGGATTTCTTAGAAGACATGAAAGGTTCTTTTGGACATAAATTTGCAAAGAAGCCTGAAGTTATCGAGGGTAATATGAAAGCTTTAGAACTTGCTTTGCAAGAGGTTCAAAAAATTCAATAATTAATTTTTCGGTTCAAGGTATGTCCCCCAACTGACACTTTTGTCAGAAAAAGGAACGTCCCCAAACTGACACGAAAGGAGACTAACAATGTCAACAAAAATAGATAAAAATACACCTGCGTGCGATATGACAATTGCTGGAAATATCTATGAAGCAGGAAATGCAATGGAATTTAAGACTGGTGACTGGAGAAGTATTAGACCAAAATATATATCTGAAAAATGTACACAATGTGGCTTATGCTTCCCTGTTTGTCCAGACAATGCCATCCCTGTTGGTAAAGACCAAAAACGTACAGATTTCAATTATGATTATTGTAAGGGATGTGGCGTATGTTCTAAAGTATGTCCTTTTAAAGCTATTGAAATGGTGGATGAGGGCGAAAAATAAGGAGAGAAAGGAATAAAGAAAATGGGAATTAGAGAAAGATTAAGTGGAAATGAAGCTGCTGCTATTGCAATGAAACAAATTAATCCTGATGTAGTAGCTGCCTTCCCTATTACTCCTTCTACTGAAATACCACAATACTTTTCTACTTTTGTTAGTAATGGCTCAGTAGATACAGAATTTGTGGCAGTAGAAAGTGAGCACAGTGCAATGAGTGCTTGTGTTGGTGCAGAAGCTGCAGGAGCAAGGGCTATGACAGCTACTTCTGCAAATCGGTTTGTCTTTTATGTGGGAGATGATTTATATTGCTTCTAGTTTAAGGCTTCCTATTGTTATGTCATTAGTTAATCGTGCTGTTTCTGGTCCTTTAAATATTCATTGTGACCATTCAGATGCTATGGGCGCTAGAGATAGTGGTTGGATCATGCTATTTTCAGAGAATAACCAAGAAGCTTACGACAATTTAATTATGGCTCATCGTATCGCAGAGCACAAAGATGTGTTATTGCCTTTAATGGTTTGCCAAGATGGATTTATTACATCACATTCTATTGAAAATATTGAATTAATTGAAGATGATAAGGTAAAAGAGTTTGTAGGAACTTATCAACCCAAACATTATTTATTAAACGAAAAAGAACAAATGGCTGTTGGACCTTTAGATGTTCAACCATTCTTATTTGAACATAAATATCAACAAGCTGAAGCTATGAGAAATGCCAAAAAGGTAATTGCTGATGTAGCTAAAGATTTTGAGAAAATGACTGGCAGGAAGTATTCTTTCTTTGAAGAATATATGCTAGAAGACGCTGACATTGCTATTGTTTGTATGAATTCAACTGCTGGTACTGCTAAAACAGTAGTTGACGAATTAAGAGCAACTGGTGTTAAAGCAGGATTATTAAAGATTCGTATGTTTAGACCTTTCCCTGCTGAAGAAATTGCAAATAGCTTAGGACATTTAAAAGCAATTGCTGTTATGGATCGTAGTGATTCTTTAAATGGCGCTGGTGGTGCTTTATTTGAAGATGTTGTTTCAAGCATGTATGTAGGACAAAAACAAGTCCCTACTGTAAGTTATGTTTATGGAATTGGTGGTAGAGATACAACCTCTAAAGATATTCATGAAGTATATAGCTATTTACAAGAAGTTGCAGATAGTGGAAAGATAGATAATCCATATCGTTATGTTGGACTTAGAAAATAAGATGTCGCACAGGGGACGTTAGTTAGTACGACATTTTGGTAATAATTGGAAGAATGTCACACTAGGGACAGATGTCGCACTAACTAACGTCCCCTGTGCGACAAGATGAAAGGAGATTTAAAATGTATAATGTAAAAGAAATAGTAGCAAATAGACCTTCTAGATTTACTTCTGGACATAGAATGTGTGCTGGTTGTGGTGCTCCGCCTGTTGCTAGAATGGTTCTTCGTGCTTTAAAACCAGAAGATCATGCAGTAATAGCAAATGCTACTGGTTGTATGGAAGTTTCAACTTTTATGTATCCCTATACTGCTTGGACGGATTCATACATTCATACTGCATTTGAGAACGCTGCCTCTACCCTATCTGGTACTGAAGCTGCTTATCGTTCTATGAAAAAGCAAGGTAAATTGCCTGCTAATGGAGATACAAAATTTATTGCTTTTGGTGGAGATGGTGGAACTTATGATATTGGTATTCAGGCTTTATCTGGTGCTATGGAAAGAGGTCATGACATGGTTTATGTATGTTATGATAATGGCGCTTACATGAATACTGGTATTCAACGTTCTTCTGCTACACCAAGATTTGCAGATACTACTACATCACCTGCTGGTAAGGTTATTCCAGGTAAAATGCAATCTAGAAAAGATTTAACGGAAATTATGGCATCACATCATTTACCATATGTGGCTCAAACCATTGCTTTTGCTAATTTTAAGGATTTATATGAAAAGTCTGAAAAAGCAATTTACACAGAGGGTGCTTGTTTCTTAAATGTCTTAGCACCATGTCCTAGAGGTTGGGGATATCCAACAGATATGTTAATGCAAATTAACAAATTAGCAGTAGATACTTGTTACTGGCCATTATATGAAATTATTGATGGTAAATATGTGATTAATTATAAGCCTGCTAAAAAGCTACCTATTGAAGAATTTTTAAGACCACAAAAACGTTTTAAGCATATGTTCCAAGAAGGAAATGAGTGGATGATTGAAGAATTCCAAAAAGAAGTGGATAAACGTTGGGAAGAGCTTTTAGCTTTAGAGGAAATGGGAAAAGAAAAGTAGGGGCTGATATTATGTTGACATAACAGTTCGCTCTATTGTATAATAATATTGTTAATGCCATGCTGCATTACGTATTAATTAGGCATATATGTCTGAAAGGAGCAAGGTTATGGAAAAGCGGAAATCGGTTAGTCCTCCGCGCAGAAAGCGGGTCAAACGTCAGCGTTGGGAAATACGAGGATATTCCCGGGTAGCTGAGAATATTTGTGCAAGTTTTCTTGCTTGCAAAGATTGTCCTCTCAGAAGAACCCTTTGTTCTCGCTATTCTATCTGCTATCTCACCAGAATTCACCGCGACTTCTGATTCACAACCCCTTGCCAGTCCACCATATGGTGGGTTGGTATTTTTTTGACTTTTATGATATAATATAAATTATATTTTTTTGAAAGGATGTTATTTATGTTATCTGAAACGACTCTAAAGCGGGCTAAAACAATTTTAGCAGGAAACCCAACTCGCCTTTCTTTGTTGGAGTATCTTTGGCCATTTGTCAAGGATTTCGACTTTGAATCTGGCGGAAGGCTGGAGCTAAAGCAACCTGAACATGAGCTTTTTGTTCTAGCTCCTATCCCCAAGGGAAAACACAGAACTCCCTTTTCTCTGGAAAACCATTTAGTTGGTACTGGCAAGACTGTTCGATACAGTCATCGGGCAATTCGTTGCACCGTCGACGCTCTTGGACTATCCGTTGGTAACAAATTCTCTGATGGACTTTTTAGAATTCAAAAGAGAAAAAAATAACATTTGGTGGGCTTAAATTTGCCCACCTTTTTTGTTTCTTGTCAAAATAGTATTTTTGTGGTATTATAATTAATAATGCCATGTTGCATTATATATTTAATTGGGTATATATGCCCGAAAGGAGTAAGATTATGAAAAAGCGGAAGGTAATCAAGCATGCCCATCGCGTAGCTCTGAGACGTCGGCGTTGGAACAAGATGGGACTTTCCCATCTTCCCAAGCCTCCTCGCTCCAAATGGCTTTGTCATTGTTACACATACTGTGACGCATGCCCCATAAACGGTACGCGTTATTGCCCCTAACCGCTTCGCACAATCTTTTGCGCCTACCAGAATTGGTAGGCGCCTTATTTTTATTTTAATTTATATTCATTTACAATATTTTCTTTCTCCTGTACTTCTTCTATCGTTTTAGCATACACATTCTTTTTATTTAGCATGAGTGCTCCTACATTAATAATTATCCCACTAATTCCGATTATTACACTATACATTGTTGCTTGTTCTTGTGCTTTTTTAATTGCCTTTTGTAGTTCTGTATCATATTTAGCTTTATCCTCCTTTGACAAATAATGTGACATCATATTTGCCATTTTTAAGTCAGAGGAATTTTCTAATTCCTTTGTAAAGTCTTTTGAACTTACTATATTTATGATACATACTAAAATTGACAAAATGATAGTAACTATCACTAAATTTCTCATTACATATTCTGCTTGTACACGATTAACAGTATAATTTTTAAAAGCAGTTGAAATAGAAAACCTCCATATAAGATAATTTGCAACTGCATTTAAAATTAGATTCATAACCACATAAATAAATAGATTATCTCCTATTATTGACTTAGCAATTCCTCTTGGAATTGCTATAATTAATGTTCCTACAATTCCCCATACTAAATTCCAACCAATTAGTTTCCAAGTCATGCTTTTTACTGACACTGGTTGTCTTGGTGTCTCCTCCATTTTTTCCTCCCCTTTCTTCTTTTGTTTTAACTTTCTTAAAATCTATTTTAATATATTAACTTCTTTTTGTAAATCCTTTTCTAAACACAAAAATTAAGAGCAAACTAAAAGGAATGTCCCTTATTCAATACAGAGAACATTCCATGTTAGTAGCCTAATTTATACTGTCCAACTTTTTGGGTCCAGTTCACAATTAGGGTCCATATCTTTTCATTCTTCTTAGTCATTATCTGGCTCTGGTGCTCCAACTGGACAAACTCCAGCACAAGTACCACATCCAATACAAGCTTCTTTGTCAATTACATATTTACTATCTCCTTGTGAAATACAAGATACTGGACAACTTGCGCTACATGCTCCGCATCCAATACATTTATCTGTAATTTTATATGCCATTTTCCTCACCACCTCTCTACTTCATTTGTTATTACTTTTTGTGTTCTCCTATTTTGTTACACTTATTTTTACATATCGTCTTGGCTACTATCTTGTTTTTCTATTTTCTCTAATTTCTCAAGTTCCTGCAATTCTTTTAAATGTTCTTTTTCTTCTGGATCCACTTCTTCTTTTCCTACATTTTTAATAATTTTAATAGCAGATGCTGGATATTTTTTATAGAATATATCCTCTCCATCTTTTAATTTCACATGAATAATTTCTTTTAAAGTCTCAATAGACTCAACAATACCTTCTCCATCCTCTGTTCTAACAATTGCTCCTATTTTTGGCAATCTATTGATTTTCTCCTCATAAACTTCTTGTTCATATTTTAAACAACACATTAGTCTCCCACAATTTCCAGAAATTTTAGAAGGATTTAAAGACATATTTTGTTCTTTTGCCATTTTGATAGATACCGTTTCAAAATTTCCTAAGAAAGAACAACAACAAAGCTCTCTTCCACAAACTCCATTTCCACCAATACGTTTTACTTCATCTCTTACACCTATTTGCCTTAATTCAATTCTTGTTCTAAACACTGCTGCTAAATCTTTTACCAATTCTCTAAAATCAATTCTTCCATCTGCAGTAAAATAAAATAGAATTTTGCTATTATCAAATTTATATTCTACTTCTGTTAAGTTCATGTCTAATTTATATTTTTTTATTTTTTCTTCACAAATCTTAAAAGCTTCTTTTTCTTTTCTTTGATTTTCTTCTTGATGTTTTAAGTCTTTCGCTGTAGCAATACGAACTACTTTCTTAAGAGGTGCTGTTAAACTCTCCTCTGGAACTGCTCTCTTGCTAATAACTACTTCACCTAGTTCTTGTCCCATGGCAGTTTCTACTACCACCTTATCTAGCTTATTCATTTCTAGCTCATCTGGGTCAAAAAAATATATCTTACCTGGCTTTTTGAACCTTATTCCCACTATATTCTTCAATTCATTTCTTTCCTTTCTATGCGAATTGCTCCCATATTCTTAATAACAAGTTGTCAATAGACATATCATAATTAGCATTTGCTGTAATTCTTTTTTTGGTTTCTTCTATAATAGCTACTGCTTTTGTATATCTCATGTCCTTTTCTTCACGAAGTTTCTCAAAAAAAATAACATTCATATAATCTAATAAGTCCATTATCTTCTCTTTTGCTTGATATAACACTTCTGCTTTCTTCCATATTTGTGTAATATCCTCTTTTTTTAGATTATTAACTATACTTTCTACTTGAGTATATGTTTCTTGCTCTTCGCCAATTTTAATTGCTCTGCCAATACTTCCTTGGCATTGTCTTATCATATTATTAGTCATTTGTATTTCTTCTGATTGAGTTTTTAAATATGTTTTAATTTCATCTTCTGAAAGAGCCTGAAAAGCAATTTTTGTACATCTTGATTTAATTGTTGCTAATAATTTGCTTTCATTTGCTGTAATTAAAATGAGAATAGCATAAGTTGGTGGTTCTTCTAAGGTTTTTAATAAACTGTTTGCAGCTTCTCTTGTCATCTTATCGCTATCTTGAATAATATATACCTTTTTTTCTGCTGTTACTGGTTTTTCTGCAATCTTTTCTTGCAAGTAACGAATTTGTTCTATTTTAATCGTTTTACCATCTTCTGGCTCAATCTGTAAAAAGTCTGGATGACTTTCTCCTTGAAATTCTAAACAAGATTTGCAAGTTGCACATGGTCTGTCTTGCTTGGAATTACATAAGATCATATGGGCAAACTCTTTTGCAAAAAGCCTTTTCCCAATCCCATCTATTCCTACAAATAAATAGCTATGTAGTATATTATTAGTTTCAATGTTGTTGCTTAACAAGTTTTTTATTTTTTCATTTCCTATTAGATTTTCAAAAGCCATTTTGTTCTCCTCGTAATTTTCTAAAATAGATTGTTTTTATTAAGGTGAGTCTCCACAAGTGACTTCTAACGCATATAATGATTTTCAAGGGCTAAGCCCTAACACAATCATTTAACTTTTAAGACCATTCCTAAACTGACACTATTCTACCTTACCAAACAAATTAAATGGCCAAAAACGAATCCATACCTTACTTTCAATTTTCTCAAGCGGAATACAGCCAAATGCTCTACAGTCAGTTGATTCTCTTCTATTATCTCCCATTGCAAATACACAGTTTTCAGGAACTGTAAAATCTAAGGAATTGGTGATGCCAGTTAGATTTGTTGTAACACCTTCTGCTAGATAATCTTCTTGTAATTCCTCTCCATTAATATATACTTTTCCTTCTTTAATTTGAACATGTTCACCTGGTAAAGCTATTACTCTCTTGATATAACTTTCTTTTCCTATTTCTAATACATAATAGGTGAATTTTCCCCACCAAGAAGTTGGCTCATTTTCATATTTTGCTACTGGATTACCTTCATCAAATTCTCCTCTTAAATTGCTTGGTGCTTCAAAAGTAATAATATCTCCTCTTTCTGGCATTTGCTTTGTAGTTCTTACCCAACGGTTTAAAAGAAGTCTATGGTTTTCAATTAACGTTGGTTTCATAGAAACCTGTTTTACCACTGTTGGAGTTCCTATAAAATACTTAATTAAAAGAGCTAATACAAATGCAATTACAATACACACTATCCATTCTAATATATTTTTAACTCTGTCGTTGATTACCATTTCTTATTTCCTTCTTTCTCTTTTCTTCGTTTCACTACACATAGCTTGTTTGTAACTTACTTTGTCTTACACAACTTTTCTATAGACGTTCAATTGCATAAGTTATCTGTAGCTCGCTTTGCTTCGCACAGCTCTTCTAGTGATTACAATTTCACTTCGTTCAACTGCATAAGTTATCTGTAGCTCGCTTTGCTTCGCACAGCTAACTTAATTCATCTTCTTAGTAGGTACTCTAATTACTATTTCTGTTCCTTTTCCTACTTCACTTTTAATATCAATGCTACCATTATTTTGGTCTAAAATCTCTTTTGCAATGGAAAGTCCTAGTCCTGTTCCTCCCATTTCTCTAGTTCTTGCTTTGTCTACACGATAAAATCTTTCAAAAATTCTACTTAAATCGTTTTCAGGAATACCAATTCCATTATCAATAATTTTAATATAGGCATCATTATATACAAATCCTACATATACTTTAATAATTCCATTTTCTGGTGTATATTTAATAGCATTTGTAATAATATTTAGAATTACCCTTTCAATCCCATATTTATCAGCTCTAACTGGTGGTACATTGGCTGTAACAAAACATTCAATATGGTGGTTTTTCTTTTCAACTTCAAATTTTAATCTTTCAATACATTTCTTTGTTAAATCACCTAAGTCAAATTCTACTTCTTCCTTAGTGATTTTCTTATTATCATAACGTGAAAGTACAAGTAAATCTGTTACTAATCTTGCCATTCTTCTAGCTTCTGAACTAATTACTCCTAAGAATTTTGCTTGCATTTCTTTATCATATTCAGATTCTAAAAGCGTATCTGCATACCCCATAATAGAGGTAATTGGTGTTTTTAATTCGTGTGAAACATCTGCTACAAATTCTTTTTGCATATTGTCTAGCTTTACATGTTGGGTAATATCTTGAATTACCACAATAACTCCTGCTGGCTTATCGCTTTCATCTTGAAAAGGTGCAAATAATAAATTGAAATACTTTTCTCCTATATTTAATCTTTGTTCTGAAGAAGTCCAATTTTCTAAGTATACAATTTTTTCTAAATTGATATCTGTATTCAACTTCTGAAAAATTTTATTAAAGTTATTGTCTTGTCTATCTAGTTGCAATAGGCTTTTTGCTGCTGGATTAATATGAATAATTTTTCCTTCCATATCAAAAGCAATAATCCCATCTGTCATATGAAGCAAAATAGTTTCAATTTGCTTTTTTTGCTTTCCCATTTCATTTAGGTTTTGCTTTAACTCATTTGTCATAAGACTAAAAGCATTTACTAGCTCATCAATTTGTGTTTTTTTCGTGTCTAAATGTGCAATTTCAACTTCTTCCCCATTAGCTATTTTCTCTGCACTTTCGATCAAATTATTTACTGGATTTACAACTGATTTTGTATTAAAATAGCCAACTAATACCATAATAAGACTAAAACTTCCAATTGCTATTACAGTAATAATTTCTGTTTGGCCAATTTGTGCTTTGATTTCTTCTTGAAGCTTGATTTGTTGGCTTTCCGAAAATTGCACAGGTTTTCCCTCTTCGTTTTGTATTAATGATTGTTTCATTCTTTCTAGCATCATGATATGCGAAAAAGAAAGTGAACCAATTATCAAAATCCCCAAAACAAAGAAAATTAATATAATCTTAGTTTGTATATTTTTTATCATTTTTTTATTCCTTTTGTGTTCTTTAATTAGATGCTAGGTAATAACCTACTCCTCTTTTGGTAATTAAAATTTTTGGTGCTGATGTGTCTTTCTCAATTTTCTCTCTGATTCTTCTAACTGTAACATCTACGGTTCTAATATCTCCATAATATTCATATCCCCATACTTTTTCTAGTAGGATTTCTCTTGTAACAACTTGTCCTGGTTGATTTGCTAAGTATTTTAATACTTCAAATTCTCTAAGAGTTAAATCAATTACATCACCTCTAACTCTTACCTCAAATTTATCTAAATCAATTGTAAGTTCTCCTAAAGAAATAAGATTATGAGATTTTGCTTCCTCTTTTTCTTCTTCTTTTGCTTGTCCTTTTAATTGTCCTGTTACTTCTGCCTTTCTTAAATTTGCCTTTACTCTTGCTATTAATTCTCTTACGCTAAATGGTTTTGTAATATAATCGTCTGCCCCCAATTCTAGCCCCAAAATTTTATCAATTTCTTCATCTTTAGCAGATAGAATTAAAATTGGCACATTAAGAGTATGTCTTAATCTTTGGCATACAGTTAATCCATCTACTTTTGGAAGCATAATATCTAATAAAATTAAATCTATTTTTGAAGCCAGAGCTAGCTTAATTGCACTTTCTCCATCTTCTGCTTCTATCGTTTCATAGCCTTCTTTTTGTAAGTTATATACTAAAATGTCTCTAATTGGCTTTTCATCATCTACTACTAAAATAACCTTTTTGTCCATATTTCTCTCATTTTCTTGTATACTCATCTCTTTATTTTCTTCCACGTAAAGTACCCGCCTTCCTTTTCGTTTCTATACTTTATATTTATATCATATTAACATCTTTTGTACAAGTTTTTTCGAATATTTTTGTAATATTTCTGACATAGTTTTGCAATACAAATGAAACGATTTTGTAATATCATCCTAGACAAATAATTTATGTTGTATTATACTAAAAATATATTTACTAGGGATTATGTTATAGGTACCCTGGCTGCTCAGGCTGGCATGGCGCTAGCAACTCTACTTAGCTCAACAATACTAGCAACGGTTTCATACGTGGCGCTGGCGGAATATTCTCCTTCAACTATAACAACAATTGGGCTAGCAACAACAACTGTGGTCGTGGAGTAGCAGTGGTTAAGTCAGCTGTTCGAGCGTAGTGAGTTACAGATGACTTATGCGACGGAGCGGAGCGTAGTGTAAGGCACCGGACTTTAAGGTAGCTGTAAACGAAGTATGAGCTATACAGATAGCCTATGCGAGTAAGAAATACATCGTAGATAGGACTAGACTAATATAGTTTATCTGAGGGGAAAACTTTAAGGAGTTTTCCGAGTATATCTATATTATTAAAGAAACATAGTTCCTTCCTATATTGGTAAAATAAAAAAGAAAGATATATCGCAAGTAGTTATATGAAAGCGATATATCTTTTTGTGCAAATTTTTGTTCTCAAATACTAGACAAATAATTTAAACTATATTATACTAGTATGCATAGAAAATGAGAATAAGCGGAGTAGAGCCTATGAAGAACATCAAAGCTTTTTACTACAAGTTAGAAAATAGGGTCTAGCCGTAATAAGCGGAGTGTGTTGCCACCTTTTACTCTTTGATGTGTACATATTCCTCCACGACTTAGGTTGTGAGACTGATATATGGAGGTGGTACTATGGTAGAAACAGCATTATTAGTAATTGTCAAACTACTCTTCTACGGATTAGTAGGAATGTCTATCATAAATATTGTCTTAGTAATTACCATCTTAGTTTTACTACATAAGCAATAAAAAATAACCGTTCTGCTTTTTGCCCAAGTAAACGGTTATCTAATCTTTCTTGGCAACCACTCTCGTGGTTTCTCATTTTCTAACTATATTATACACATTTTATTTACTTCTGTCAACTGATTTAGGAATTGTGTTATAGGGTATCCTGGCTAAGGTAGCTGTAAGCGAAGTATGAGCTATACAGATAGCCTATGCGAGTAAGAAATACATCGTAGATAGGACTGGACTAATAGATATATCTTTTTTTACATTTCTATTTCGATTTTGTAGATTCCTCCACTGTCATTTAGAGCAATACATTTTTCTGGTATTTCCTCCCCATTTACTTTAAAAGCAGTTACACCTGTTGTTTTTCCATTTGGATTATTTACCTGAATATGATATCTACTATTTCCATATTGATATTTGATAGAATATTCTTTCCATTCTTTTGGAATACAAGGTTCTATATGGAGTACCCCTTTTTGAATATATATACCTAAGAGATACTTTACGACTGCTTCATACATCCAACTTGCAGATCCTGTGTACCAGGTCCAACCTCCTCTTCCTGCTAAATTTCTTTGCCCAGAGATATCTGCACAAACTACATAAGGCTCTACCTTATATTTAGATGCTGCCTCTTTTGTTCTGCTATGCTCTATTGGATTAATCATTCTGTATAATTCTCCTGCTTTATCTCCAAAGCCTAACATTGCTTGTGCTATAATTGCCCATATTGCTCCATGAGTATATTGTCCTCCATTTTCTCTTGTCCCTGGAACATATGCTTTGATATAGCCTGGTTCTAGAATACTTTTATCAAATGGTGGATCTAATAACTTGATGATACCATTTTCTTTATCCACTAGATGATTTTCTAGACTTTGCATAGAAATATATTTTTTATCATTATCTCCCGCTCCTGAAATAATAGCCCAGCTTTGTGCTATAGCATCTATTCTACATTCTTCATTTTGAATACTGCCTAGCACATTGCCATTATCCATGAAAGCACGTCTAAACCATCTACCATCCCATCCATTAGAGTTAAGAGCTCTTCTTAGTTTTTCCATTACTTGCTGATATTGTTTTGCTAATTCTTCTTCTCCTCTTTCTTGACAAATGGGAATAAACCTTTTTAATATATCATAAAGGAAAAATCCAAGCCATATACTTTCTCCTTTTCCTTGATTTCCTACTGTACTAAATCCATCGTTCCAGTCTCCTGAGCCTATTTTAGGAAGTCCATTCTCTCCAAAATCAAGTGATATTTGAATTGCTTTTTTACAATGCTCATATAAACTTCCTATTTGGTCTGATGGTACATATAAGTCATACCTTTCGTCAATTTCCTCTGTCAGAGGTTCTCCTATAAGATAAGGAATTGGCGTATCTAAAATACTATCTTCTCCTGTGAAATCTATATATTCTTGTGTTAAATATACTAACCATAAACGATCATCACTAAATTTGGTTCTAATTCCTCTACTAGTTTCTTCATGCCACCAGTGTTCTACATCTCCTTCTATAAATTGGCGCTTAGCATGCTTAATAATCTGATTTCTTAAAATTTCTGGTTTACTATATTTCAAAGCAATACAATCTTGTAATTGGTCTCTAAAACCAAAGGCTCCTCCTGACTGGTAATATCCTGTTCTTCCCCACATCCTTGAAGTCATTACTTGATATAATAGCCAGCCATTTAATAAAAGGTTAGTAGATTCAAGGGGTGTTGTTACTTGCATCTGTCCTAGAAATTCTCTCCAATATTTTTTCGTATTTTCATATTCTTCATATACTTTACTTGTATTTCTATACTGATAGCTTAGGTCTTGACATTCTAAGATATCTTTTCCTATGCCTAAAGTGAAAACTACTTTTTTGCTCTCTAAGGCTTCTAATTCTACCTCACATTGTATCGCAATAATACCGTCTTGCCACAAGCTGTTTTCTTTATTAAGCTCAATTTGATCTATACTGTCTGGATGTGTTAAATTTCCTTTTCCTAAAAAGCTAGACTTACTACCTGTATAAGAAGTAATTTTTTGACTACAAGATACAAATAAATATTGGTTCTTTTCTTCTGCACTTATATTTTTCATACAAATCATATTTGCATTTTCATCAAAGTTCATATACAAAAAGCCATTCGATTTTAGTTCATCTTCTCCTAAAACTGGTTTAACATAGTACACTACTTTATATTTCTTTTTATGCAATTCATTATTTTCTAGCTGCATAACTTGTATTTTGATATTATCTTCCATTGGCACAAATACATCTAATTTTTGTGTCATTCCCTTACTAGAATGTTTGTATTTTGCATACCCAAATCCATAAGTAATATCGTAATCATTTTCATCTGGGCAAGGATTAAATCCTAAAGACCACATTTTCTTAGTTTCATCATCTTGAATATAGATAGCTTCTGATGGAATATCTACTACTGGTTGGTTATTCCAAGCAGTTAATCGATTTAATCTACTATTTTTGTACCAGGTATATCCTCCCATGCTTTCTGTTACTAAGATTCCAAAATTTTGATTTGTTAATAAGTGGCTCCAAACAGTAGGCAATTTTTGATCTTTATGAATACGAATATGATATTCTGTACCATCTTCTGAAAATCCTCCATATTCGTTATAATATTTTAAGTTTTCTGCTTCTAAATTTTCATGAATTGGATTGTTCTGTGTTATCACCTTTGCTGGCTCCTCTTTTGGAACTTCTTTTATCTTTTCTAAATATTCTTCTTCCCATTCTTTTAGATGACGTAACATGCTATTTTCACCATTAAAACTTAGGTTTGCTCTATATTCTAGAAGTTTGGTTTCTTCTTCTGATAAATTTTCTAGAATAAAAATACCACCTTTAATGTTTTGCAAATACCCTAAATTTTGATTGAGAACACTTGCAAAAATAGCTTCTTTCACACTGCTTTCATAACTATATTTTTCTTCACTTACTATCACTAAATCTAGTTGGATATTTTTCAAGCGGAAATATTCATAAGCTTTTAATGCTTCTTCTACTAGCTCTATTTCTTCTAATGTTTTTATACGAATTAATAAAATTGGTAAATCTCCTGAAATTCCATATTGCCATAACTTATTTACTGGTACTTGCAAATCTGTTTTGTATATTAACCCTTTTAAAGGATTACACTTTAGCAAATATCCTGCCATTTTTTGATATAAATCTAATTGTTTTGTCTGAATTCCTAAGTAGCGGTTTGCCGCTTCCGCTTTTGCTTTTGCAAGTTCTAAATGATAACTAATGGTTTCTTGATTACCAAATTTCTTTAGTTCTTCTATAACTTGCTCCTTGCTCTCTCCTGCAGCAAGAATAAAGTTTAGGGTTACCTTTTGCTCTGGTTGTATGGTTATTGTTCTTCTCATACTAATAATTGGCTCTGTTGTTAGGTTTATCTGATTACTAAAAGGACTTGAATTTTTTACGCTATTTGGTAATCCCAAGTTATTTCTACCATAAAACTTTTCTTTGTCTATCTCATATTCTACTTCCCCTATGGTTTCATTTTCTGTATAGAAATTCGCTCCTAAAAATACCTTTTTCTCGCTAGCTGTTCTAGTTCTTCGGTTAACTAAAATAGTGTGAGTGTCTTCTAAATATTCATAATTTAAAAACAACTTATTAAACGCTGGATGTGCTATTTCCTGTGCTTCTTGTGATAAAACTGGTTCAAAATAACTAGTAATCTCTAGAGTTTCTGGTTCTATTCCATGATTAGTTAATTCTATTGTTCTAAGTTCTACTGGCTCATCTGGTGAAATTCCAATTCTGTTAATAGTTTCTATATTACCATCTTGTCTAGTTATTTTTGTTTGTGCAGGTGTAAAGCAAATACTATACTTATCTGCATTTGCTAGGTAACTCATGTGGCTAGTTGTCCAAATACGGTTCGTTTTGACATTTTTTAGAAAGAAAAATACTCCTTGCTCTACCTCATCTGTTCTTTTATATCGATTGATTAAAATGTCACCATATTTGCTATATCCTTGTCCTTTACTATCTGTGACAATTGTGTAATTTTCACTGGATAGGACATTGACTTGTGGTAGCTTAGTGACTGGTTTTGTGATTTCCTTTTGTGTATAGCTTTGGTCATCTACATATTTCATTTTTTCTACTTTTTCTTTTTCTTCTTTTGTAATAATAATATTTTCTGGCATTTTCTCTTGTAGTAAAATATCAATAGCTTGCATTTGTGGATTTTTCATAAATCTTTTTTGTAAAATATTTTGGTGAAATAGGTTATTCACCGCTAATAGTATTAAGCCTTGATGATGTGCCATATAGGTTTTCACTAAAGCATATTCTTGTCCTTTTTTTAATCGAGTAGGTGTATAATCAATAGCTTCATAAAATCCGTATTTCTGGTACATCCCTGCTTGTTCTAGTCTTTTTAAATTTTCCACTACTTCTTTTGGCTCTTCTGGTAAAGCAAGAATGCTACCATAGCTAGATACTACCATTTCGTCTGCTAGCCCTCTTTTTAGTCCTAGCCACGGAATGCCAAAAGCCTTATATTGGTAGTTATTATGCAAGTCTTTTAAATGAAATGCTGACTCTGAAATTCCCCAAGGAATGTGTAATTTTTTAGCATATTCTTGTTGGCACATGAGCATAAATTCTGTGGATTCTGCTAGTAAACTTCCTGGATATTTTGGTATATTCATATTAGGCATTAGATATTCAAAGGCCGTTCCCGACCAAGAAATAAGCCCTTTGTATTGATTTAGAATCGTCAAAGTTCTACTTAAATTGTTCCAATGTTTGACTGGAATATCTTTTTTAGCAATTGCTACTAAACTTGCCTGTCTTGCTTCTGATGCTAATAAGTCATAGTAAGAGTCTGTTAATTTATTTTCTTCTACATTAAAACCAATGGAAAATAGGCGGGTTTCCTCATCATATAACATTCTAAAGTCTGTTTGCTCAATAATGTTATTTACAATTTCTATCATTGTTTTTAATTGGTGCTTTACATTTTGTTCTTTTTGATTTATTTGTTCTTCTAAAAATTGTTTTACAACAAATAGGTAGCCTATAAAATTTCCACTATCTACTGATGAAACATATCTAGGTTTTAGAGGCTGCATAGTTTGAATGTCATACCAGTTGTATAAATGCCCATTCCATTTTGGTAAATTGCTAATGGTTTCTATCATTTTTTCTAATAACTGTATGGTATTTTCTATTGTTTCATATCCTAAGTCATAACTTGAGATAACTGCTAGTAAGGCTAAACCAATGTTAGTAGATGAAGTTCTTGGAACTGTTTTTGGTTTTCTATCTTCTTGGTAATTATCTGGTGGTAGATAATTGTATTCTGATTTTAGATAGTCTTTAAAATATTGCCAAGTTTTTTGACCAATTTCTAATACATATTTTTGTTCTTCTGGTTTTAGTTCTTCTAACGTTTCTCTTGTTTTTATTTCTTTACTGATATACCACATAATTGCTGGTCCTATTAGCCACAAGCTAGATAGGATAAATAGGAAAATACTAAAAATATTTTGTGGCAAAACTAATAAAAGTACCATTCCTAATATACCTAATATACTATTGGATAACATATTACGGTAATAGGAAAATAAGTCCTTTTTGGCGTTCTTTTCTGCTTCTTCTGCTGTCATCCATTCTAGGAAGTGTTTTTTACTAACCATCATACGATATAATGTTTTTATACAAGCATTTAGACTAAAGTAAGCTTTATCTGGCAAAACACTAATGGCTAATATTCCTCTAATTATACTTGCTTTAACTCCTGAAATGGTTTTTGTGAAAGTTTTTTGTACCGTTTCTGCTTCTTTTTTGAAAATAATGCGATTGATGATTTCTATTATCATTGGTATGACTGCTGAAATAACCGCTAGAGTGATGATTGGTCCTATTTTGATAGAATAAATTATATCTAAAATACTAGCATAAATCATAGTCAATATAATCATTGGCTCATGCAAACTTCTTAGTAGATTATCAAAGATTTTATATTTGGATAATAGTGTTAAAGGGTTTCTTTTTTTCTCTCCAGATTTATTATAAATACTACTTCCTAACCATTTTGCAACTTGCCAATCTCCACGTATCCAACGGTGTAGTCTTGTTTTAAAACTGTTGTAACTGCTTGGGTATCCATCCATCAATACAATATCTGAGGCAAGTCCACATCTTAAATAACTTCCTTCTAGTAAGTCATGGCTTAATACTGTATTTTCTGCAATTTCTTTGCTAAGCACAGTAGAAAACACTTCTACATCATAAATGCCTTTTCCAGTGAAAATACCTTCTTCAAAATTGTCTTGATAAATATCTGAAATGGCATTTGTGTAGGCATCTTTTCCACCAGAGCCTGCATAAATTTTAGTAAATGGGCTTTTTCCTACTTCTAATAAAGAAATTCCTACTCTTGGTTGTAATAATGCGTGTCCTTCTATAACTAAATCTTTTCTTTCATTTAAAATAGGAGTGTTTAAAATATGTGCCATTCCCCCAATTAATTCTAGTCCTGTATTTAAACTTAATTGTGTATCAGCATCTAGAGTAATTACATATTTTATTTTTGGCAATTGTTCCTTTACTTCTTCAATCGTATTAGCTAAAAAGTTGTCTTTTTCTTTTCCTAGAATATATTCATTGAATTGATTTAATAATCCTCTTTTTCTCTCCCATCCTAAATAGCATTCTTCTTTTTCATTCCATACTCTTTGACGGTATAAAAAGTGAAATTTTGGAAAATTTTGATCTGGATATTTTTCATTCAGCTTTTTCGCTACTTCTTTTCCAGTTTGAATTACCTCTTCGTCAAATGGCTCCTTTTGATTTTTTCCGCTACTGCAATCTCCTAATATGGCAAAATATACATTGTCACTCTTGTTTGCCATATAGTAGACTTCTAAACGTTCCATTAATCCTTTTACTTTTTCTTTCGAGTTTAAAATAGTAGGAATAACTACAAATGTACTACTTTCTGGTGGTACTCCATCTATATAATCCAGTTTTGGAATAATTTTGGGTTTTACAAACTTTCCTAAGAGATACTGCCCGATTTGTACCCAAATAATTTCAACTGGAATAAGAAATAGAATACCTAATAGCACTGACCAAATTACTTGATGAATTTGTGTATACAAGTACCAAGTCATTAGACTACTAGTTCCTATTGTTAAAAAAGCTAAAATGATAATAGTCCATAAAATTTTCTTTGTGCTAGATGTTCTTTTTGGTTTTTTTCCTGTTAATTCTTCTAATAAAATTTGTTTTCCTTCATCTAATAAATAATAACCTATATGTGATTTTTTATTCTGTCCTTTTTGGCTTAGATCTAAGCATTTTTTGCTAATGTAAATTTCAGAAATCTTGGTTTTTTGTGAAATTTCCTTAATTTGATTTCTATAAGCTACTTTTGTTTCATAATTCATTTTGTCATATACTTCTGCTGGATCCTGTTTTAAAATATCCTCTACTCCATTAATTTGCTCAAAAATTTCTACCATACTAATTCTACTTAATGTCTTGATGCTAGTAATACAGTTGCCTACTGCAATTTTACGAAGTGCAATATCAAAATGCTCTTTTTCTACTACCTCTGAAACTGTCATTCCCATTTTGTTGACTTGCTCTTCTAATACCATTAAAAAAGGATATGCCTTTTTGCCATATTTTTTTAGTCGATAAGAAAGGTATTCGATAAAAGGATATTTCATTTCATAATTTGCTTTAACTTTTTCCTTGTAAGTACTTAAATGGTTAAATTGTAATTCCTCTTTTTCTTTGTTTTCGACTAATCTTTCTATCATATTTTCTACTTTATACTTTTGGACTTGAACAGAATAGATTTTCTCACAGATTTCACGAATATTTTCGATTAAAGCAAGCTTTAAAAAGAGGCTAATATTCCATATTTCCTCCATACTTAAACTTTTTTTCCTTTGATAGGCTTGTAATAGTTGGCTTAAAGTTTTACCATCAATTTTGTTATTGGTGTAACCTACAATTTCACTTGCTAATACGTAGATTCTGGCAAAACCTTTGTAGCTCCCATTGGCAAGTCCTAAAAAACCTGTGTACTTTTTTAGGCTTAAGTCTTGTTTAATATTTTTTACGGTTTGGTCTATGACATAATAGTTATCTAATATCCATTCTCCTGCTGGATGAATGGGAATTTTTAGTTTAATATGTTCATTTAATAGCTGATATACTTCAGTGATTACTTCAAAATTTTCTTTTAGTCTTGGAATAGGGTACGTATTTTTATTAGATGTATTTTGTAAATTATGGTCTGTTGCTATAGTTTCTAAATAGTTTTCTAGTTGGCTTTGATTTAGAATTGTTCCTCTAATGGATAAATTTTTGTATTCCACTTTAAAAATTCCACTCCTTGTTTTTTTCTTATTTCTAGTAAATTATTCGAACGTTACAGTTTTTTATGGCTTGGCCATTAAAAAACTGTTAGTCCGTGATAGTTTTAATTCTATCTTCTCCAAAAGTGGAATTTTTATGCATTTTTTCATTTTATATTTACAAATAAAAAATTGATATTAACACTTTCTAAATTCTAAAGCATTAAGTACCTTATATAAGATATTTCTGTACCATATTTGTTCCCAGAACTCTCTTAAATAGAATATGCAGAGAGTTATCATAAAAACTATATAATTTTACTAATTTATTCCATAAATTTTATTAATATGTTATAATTACATTATAAAAATTTGGAGTTTAAGAAAGGAATAAAATGCATTATGGAATATATTATAGAAGCGTCACACCTCGAAAAAAAATATAGAAAGTTCAAAGCTATTGATGATCTAAGTATTCATATAGAAAAAGGAAGTATTTATGGTCTTATTGGAAAAAATGGAGCAGGTAAAACAACTTTACTTCGATTGCTTTGTGGTTTACAAAAACCAACAGCAGGTACTTACAGCATTTTTGGAATTTCAAATAAAAATAGAAATATTACTGAGGCTAGAAAAAAGGTAGGAGCAGTTATTGAATGCCCAGCACTTTGCTTTGATATGACAGCGGAAGATAATTTGAAAGAACAGTATAAAATTATTGGTTTGTCTAATTATGATAACCTATATCAATTATTAAAGCTTGTTAAATTGTCAGATACGGGCAAAAAGATAGTCAAAAACTTTTCGCTTGGAATGAAACAAAGACTCTCTTTAGCCATTGCATTAATAGGATCCCCTGATGTTCTTATTCTGGATGAACCTATTAATGGATTAGATCCCGAAGGAATCATAGAAATGAGGGAACTCATTTTGAGGCTAAATAAAGAAAAAGAAATTACTTTTCTTATTTCAAGTCATTATTTAGATGAGTTATCTAAGATTTCAACACATTATGGTTTTATGAATAATCACAGAATTGTTAAGGAAATCAAAAAAGAAGAATTAGAAAAAGATTATAAAAGAAAAATACAAATAAATGTAAATAATGTAAATATATGCACTAAATATTTGGAAAAAAATAATATTCCTTATAAGATTATTTCTAACAATGTTATTGATATATATGTAAAAATGCACGTTTCAGAACTTGTTTTACCACTATCAAAAATAAATTGTACTGTAAATAATTTTCAAGAAATAGGCGAATCTCTTGAAGATTATTACTTGAATTTGATTGGAGGTACAAGTAATGAATAAATTATTAAAAGCAGGATTTTTTAGATTAAAAAAGGACATTGTTTTTTGGCTCTTTATACTTATAACTACTATTATATCTATTTTCAATTTATTTAAAGGTTATTCTTCTAAATTGGCGTTAGATAAATTAATAAATGAATTTATTATATATATTGGTTTTTTGATTGCAATATTTGTAAGCATTTTTGTGGGTAAAGAACATTCGGAAGGTATTATTAGAAACAAAATAATAGTTCGGACATAGCAGGATTTCAATTTATTTATCTAATTTTATCATAAGCATTATTACAGCTGTACTATGCCAATTAATTTATATTTCTATTACATTATTAATAGGTATTCCTTTATTAGGTAATTTGAAAATTTCTTTTTTAGAATATATTATAATAATATTAAATACGTTTCTTATTATTGTAGCATATTGTTCTATTTTCAATTGTGTCGCAATGATATGCTCAGAGATAACCATTTCTACTACTATAAATATTCTTATTTTTATTGCATTGTATATAATAACAGCCTCTTTAAGCTATACTATTGACATTCCACAATATATAAACTCAACATATTACGATACAGATGAAACGCAACATATTATTAGTCAAGAAATAAATCCAAATTACCCTGGAGAGGAGAAGATTAGGATAGCCAAGACAATTTATCTTTCTATTCCTCAGGGACAGGCTACCGAAATAAGTAATATAGATATTCAAAATATAGGTAATATAAATTTATATCAATTACCAATTTATTCTATGCCATTAGTCACTTCTATAAATATGATCGGAATATATTTATTTTTTAGAAAAGAATTAAAGTAATAAAAGTTAATACATTTTTAGTAAATACTTATTTGCTTTTTCCGCAATTATAACCACCCATAAAATGGGTGGTTTGCTCTTACCTCAAAGGGCTTTTGTACTAACACTTCTGGACTTAATCCCTACTGAATAGTTTGTCTTGTAACTGTTTCTTTATATACTCTTCTATTATTTTTGCCTACTGTATCTACATAATATCCTCTATGCCAATTTTCCCATATATCGCCATTCTTCTATATTTAGGATCAAATATTATGTGGTATTTGCAATTCCAACTACTGTGTGATAAAGTTGCTATGTCTTTCATGACAAAATCCTCTTTTTTTGATTTTTATTTACGGTTGGCGAACCATATTTATTATATCAAAAAGGAGGCCTTTTTTTGCTTATAGCTAAAAACTTTTAGTTCCCTGTAAAACAGGGGATTTTCGTTACACACAAAAACAACTACGGGCTTAATGCAACCCGTAGTTGAAAAAGGTAGTTTTGTTATAGGTTAGTTAGTTACATATTGATTCCTTGAAACTAGCAGTTAATACGTCTGCTCAATGTGGCAAACCAGTTTTCCGTTGTTATTTCCACTGGTAACCTGAGCTGTGAACTGCCAAACCCCAGAGCCGTTGTAGACGACGAACTGCTTTTCGATGTAAGTGCTACCATTCGCCTTGACGGGACCAAATGGTCCATACTTCACACCGCCACCAGTTACAACATTCAGAGCCACGCTGGTGTTTGCATCCCCACCAGTAACCCAAAATTTGAATTTGGGGAGAAACCCGCAGTTTGACATGTATCCGATGGAACCAAGCGCGAAGTCAACCCGCTCGCCTTGCGAAAAAGGAGTAGCTACGCTGTTCCCCTCGAACACGATAGGAATCTCCTGTATGTTTTCTTCCACAGCAGTGGAAGAAGTGTCAGAGGGAACATCAGGTTCAGCCGCAAAAGCGGTTGCTGTGCAGCCCAGCACCATGAAACAAACCAGCAGCAGAGATACGAACTTAGAAATATTTTTTTTCATAAAAAGATGCCTCCATTTTAATACGCACAAAACTACCTTTTTTTTATGCACTGTGCCAACTGCGACAGTAGTTAAATTACATATTATATGTTAAAAAATGTCAATAGTTTTTCAAAGGCAAATATGACATTTCCATTGGTACTGTAACTTTCTGATGAATTGTGTCGTTTTTTGTCAAAATATGCTTAGCTATATTTTTCTATATAAAATGCTTGTTCAAATTATTATATAAAAAAATACCCCCAAACTTATCATTTACTAAGTTCAGGGGTAGCCATTGTTATGCCATCTTATCCTTCCAGTACAGGTACATTTCTTCTGGCTTTTTGGCATTTTCTGCCGTTATCGCCATGGGTACATGACCCAGGGTGACCTTGATTTTGTTCACGCCATAGTTTTCTGCCAAATCGTTGAAGCAGTCACACATGGCACGAATCGCGTCAAACGGACTTGTGGATGTTGCAAAATGCTCCACAACCAGGACGCCATCCTCATTGCTCAGCACTTTGCAGGAAAATGTCCCATCGAATACCACTGATATGTAGGTCTCTCCTAAGCCCTTCCGCTCTTTAAATGCTACCTTTGCCATAATTATTGTCCTCCTTGTTTTTTATTAAATGTCTGCGTAAATGGCTAATAAAAATTGGTACTTCCTATATTATATCATAATTAACATAAAATTTCAAATTTATTCTTTTTGCTTAAACACTGTAGCCATTAATTACTTTAAAAATTCCTATAACATAAAATAGTCCATTATTCCATTATAAATTCCCCAAGCTAGTCTGTCTTGGTATACATCTGTTAAAAGTTGTTGTTCTTCTTCCTTATTTGATAAAAAACCACATTCTACAATGGAAATAGGAATTTCTACATGTTTCATAATATACACTGTATCTAGCTTCATAGCCACTCTTTTATTATCTTTTTGAATAGCTTCATTTAAGTTTGATTGTAAACTTTTTGCTAAGTTTGTGCTTTTTTCATCATTTTGTTTGTAAAAACATTGCCAGCCCCAGTATTGCTCTTGTGGAATTTTATTCAAATGAATGGATACAAAAATATCTGCTGAACTTTCATTTCCTATTTTCACTCTGTTATGGATATCAGATATTTTTTTCTCTCTTAAAGTATTTTTGTCTAAATCATAAATAGCATTTTCATCACTACGAGTTAAAATAACTGTCGCTCCTGATTGTTCTAACAAACTTTGTACCTTTAATGCAATTTTTAGGTTTGTTTCTGCTTCTGTAGTTCCAGAGCTTGACTGCGCTCCCTCATCTGGCTTTCCGGTGTCCTGCATCTAATACAACAACTTTATTAGATACAGGAAGAGTTACTGTTTGCACAGTTTTGTTTGAGTCAGCCTTTTGAAAAGTAAAAGCAAATATAGCAATGAGTAGTAGACTAGATATGGCTATTAATTTCTTTTTGTTTATTATAATCATAAAAATCACCTTTTCAATTATATTTGAAAAAAGTGATTTTTATGCTTGAAAGTTGGAAAAGAGAACCGTCCCAATTTCCACTTATCTTCTATTTCTTCTATCTTCTGCATCTCCCCATGGTGTTCTTCCTTCTTCTTCGTCTCCTTGCTCTATTTCTTGTTGACTATCTTTTTTGTCTTCCTTGAATTTTCCTTGTTCAATTTCTTCATTAACCTTTTGTTTTGCTTGCTCCAAACTCAAAGCTTCTTCTCCCACCATATAATTGAAAATTTGTACCGCCTCTTTTCTTTGATATCCCTCTTTTACTAAACTCTCAATAAATTCTGTTGGATGCTCAATTAAATACATTTCACTATATTCTATTCCATCTTCTCTTAATCCTGTTTCTGCTGCTTTTTCATATGCCTCTGTTTGCCTATCAGGATCTGCCATACGAGAACGAATGGAAGTGGTTACATTCACACTGTGAGAATTATAATTTCTGCCTTGTACTTCTACATCATGTGCTAGCCATTCCCCATTGCTACCTTGTCTTGCTTCTTCAATATCTAAATAACCATAGCTGTCAATTTTAATGTTCATTCTAATATCTCTAATATCTTTATCTACATGATTTAACCCTCTCGTTTTCATAACTTGATGTGGAACTTCTTTTGTAACAGGCTTTCCATTGTCACCTATACTAACTGTTTCTTGTCTTACTGATGTAGTAGAAGGCTCAAAATATTTTGAAGGCTGCACTTGACCATTATTATCAATATATTCTGCTCTAACAACTCCTTGTGAATCTCGATAGAAATATAAATTAGGTTCAAGGCTTGGGTGATCTTTATATAGATTGCTATTCGATCTTATTATTAATATATTATGGCTTGGTACTTTTTTTGCCTTCGCTATTTCTTCTCTTTGTTCTTCTTCTGGTGACTTTCCTTTTGTATCCTGTTCTAACGTCTCTTTGCTATTTTCCTTTTCAACTATCCTTCCACTTCTCGTATTTTGTATTTTTTTAGAAGCAATATGAATTCTTTCTTCTCTTGTTAATACCTTATCCTCTTTAGCTAACTCTTCTGGTAACTGAAAATCTAAATCTTCTAAATGAAGCATTTGAGCAAATCTCTCATCAATTTGTTTTAGGCCTTCTATATATTCTGGCATGAAATGTATTTTTCCTTGTGTATCTACTGTTGCAATTAAAGTATTCGTTTTTCCAGAATATAGTTCATAGGTACTTGTGCCTTCTAGTGTATTATCTATTCTAGCTACAAAAAGATCTGTTTCTGCTAATTGACTTCCTTGAAAAACAAAGTCTTTATAATAGTTGATTGTCCCAACTTGAATGCCCTCTACTTCTTTTCCTTGTTCAATTAATTCTCCTATTTCCATCATCTTTTGTAAAATATCTACTTCTTGCTTTTCTGGCATTTTTTCCTCCTTAAACTTCAAAAGACATTACAAAATTAGTTCCTTCTTTTAATTGCATTACAAAATTCTTTTTCTTTATAGTCGTATCTTTTCCAGTGGCATCACTCATATTAATATCATATAAATAGATATTTCCTTGTTTTTCTACCTTCCCTGCTGCTAACTTATTTTTACCGAAGAAGTTTTTCTTCATATATGTTTCAAATTCTGCAATAGTTTTAAAATTGTTATTTTTGAACGTCTCATCTAGTTTGCTATAAGCATAAGTATAGTCTTGGTGGTTAATTGCTTCAAAAAACTTCTGGATATTTAATAACACCTTTTGTTCATCTGTAGAATTCTCATATTTTTGTGTAAATTCTGGTAGGTCAATTGTATATGTGTCTAATAAGATTGTATAATCTAGCACTCCTTTTTCACGAATAATATAATAAGCTCCATTTTGATCAATCATAACATATTGTGTTTCTTTTCCTTGTTGTGTTACTTGATATTGCTGTGGGTTAATCCCTATTGTCTCATTTTTGTTTGCTTGAATATATTTTTTAAAACTCTCTAAACTTCCAAATTTAGCTGCTTTATACTCTTTGTCTAGTAATTCATACATTCTTTCTGGACTTCCTAGTGCTAATCTTTTATATAAATTGGCATAGTCTTTTACTGTTGTTTCATGGTTTGCTGTAATAGAAGTATATTTATTGTGTTCATTTGTGGTAATGTCTGTTTCTGTTTGGCTTGCTTTTATCTCTTTTATATTAACATCCTCACCTTTTATTGGTTCTATAGAATACGTGTTGTTTTTCATATCAATATTGACTATCATTGTCTTTTTTCCAACAACCTGATAGTTTTGTGGTGATTCTAATAATCCTGAAATGGCAAAGCTTTTTACTTCTGAGTCTTGCACCATAGCAATTTCTATTGGTACAAATAAAACCTGATTTTCTAAAGTTTCTACCTTTTCATATACATTTTGCATGGTTACTTGGTTTTGTGTAATGTAATTTTGGCTTAGTAAGTTATAAATATTTTCTTTTATTTTAATTTCATCAATAGCCAGTACATAATTACCTTTTTCGTCATAGGTATAATAGGCATCATTCTTGATATTAATGACATTTAAGTATTGTGTAACACAAGTAACCACATCAAAATATGCTTGTTTATCTACTTTGTTATCCTCTGTTTTTCCATATGTACTTACAAAATCTTCAGCGTTGACTATTTCACCGTGTTTCTATATTCTTTCCATTTTTGTCTTCTTTTTTTGTTTGAAGAAGTAATAATGCAATGGTCAAAATGATACTAGCACCTAATACAATCATCATTAATTTTAATATTATTTTTTTATCCATATTTTCTTCTGTTTTTCCTCCTCTCACAAGGATTTTTATTTTTCATTAACAAAAACCATATGTCTTACACCATTTGTAGTAAATTCGTCTAATCCTACCCATGTAATACCTCTCCAATCTGCTACAGCCATTTGTTCTTTTCCATTTTCATATTTATAGTCAATAATGGCAATCCAGTGGAATTTAGAGGTCCATTTTGTTCCTGATTTTCCATAATAGGTACTAGAATTATTATTTAACCAAATAATTGCGTACCCACCTGATACTAACTGATTTCTTAAGTCTTCTTGATAATTAGCTAGGTTTAAATCATTGTCTGTCTTTGTTACTTTTAAACCATATTTATTCCAATAACTATTTCCTGCAATAACTCCAAAATAGTCACCAGGCGTATTATTTCTAGCTGAAATTAATTGTGATGGCGTTTCACCAGAATATCCACTAGCAATAATCGCATCTGCTGCCCTATTACATTTATCTCCCCAATTAGAAATTGTATTTTGGTTCAATATGGTGAATTTTCTTCCATTAGAAGCTGTATAATAACATTTTACGCTCTTATCATCTGAGTCAGAGGTAATGCCTCCTTCTCCTTTATTCTTATATAATTCATAATACCTTGTTGCTTCGTCTGATCTCTTCTTTTCTTCAGCAAGTACCTGACTTGTTTTCGTATCAGCAGTACTTGGTGTTTCATAAAACCAACAATATGCAATCGCTGCTTGTTTTTCGTCAGATGCATTTACCCAATCATTATAGGTATAATAGTTGGCTCCTTTTCCTCCTGCTGTTCTTCTTGTTGCATAACTTGCTGCATCTCCTGAGCCTGTAATTTCAGCAATTAAAAATTCAATTTGGCAATCTTCATCTTCTTCTGTTTTTCCTTTAGAAGCTGCATAGTTTTGCAATGCAGTTCTTCTTCCTCCCATCCATTGTGCTAATCCATAAGCTCCTGAAGAAGAGTTGAGAGCTGTTGGTCTAAAACTCGATTCGCAATATACATTTCCCATTGCTCCTGCAATTGCTTCTGCTGTATATCCCATTCTTTTTAAAGCATACCAAAATTTATCTTCTATGGATGAACCATAAATTCCATCAATCGTTGAGAAAGATCCTGGGTTAAACATATTGAAATTAAAGTCATCTGCCCCATAGTCTCTTGTAGTATCATATTTTTGCATGATGTATCTCATGACTATTTCCATCCCTTGTGTTTCAGGGTTTTGGCTTAATAGTTCAAAAAATAACTCTGCATCTGTTTTTAAATAAGCGCCTGCTGTTCTTTTTTCTTTTGAATTTGGAATCTTATATTCTACATCGAATAGTTTAATAAATTCATCTGTGTTGTCCACATAATCTGATGCTATTCCAGAGTCGTAAGTATCTCTTCTGCTTGAAGTATGTACTGTAGAAGGCTCTCTGGTTGTCCAAGATACAGATTCTATTTTGGTAGTATCACTACTAAGTGATTTTTCAGGATCACTTGGTTGGTCTATTGTATAGTCATCTTCGATTGGAGTTCCTGGTATTTTACTATAGGTGATTTTTTGACTGCAAATCCATGTATCTACTGACGTTACTCTTACTGTAGGAGTTACTGTCTTCTTAGTAGTAGTAGTTGTTGTTGTCGTCGTTTTATCTGACGCATAAGGAACTACTACTGTTCGTCCTCCACCAGATACGGTTCTTCTTCCACGAATATGTTCTGTTGAGATGTCTGTTTGTGTTGTAACATCTTCTGTTGTTGTATTTAAAACCGTTAATTGTATATTCGTTTTTGATTTTACCAACTCAACTACTGCTGCTAAAAACTCTGGATTTCTAGTTACCATTCCTAGTTCTAAGAAGAAACTCATTGGTGTTGCATATTGGGAAATCATGCTTTTATAATCAATTGGTACTTCTGTAACTTTATAGGTAGTAGAGTTGTTAGTATTAGAAAATAGATCTCCATCAGTTTTTGATGTTACTGATACAACGGTAGTTTCTACTGTTGCAAGTACTAATTGTCCCTCTGAATTTACAGAGAAATAAGATTGAATACCTGGTGAATTCTCTTCTACTTTCTTTTTGAAAGTTTCTTCATTCGGATCACTAGACTGATATTTTATATAGGTTAGGGTTTGATATGGAGTTAAATCACTCATTCCCAGTGTTGACTCTGGATACAAGTACACATGACCTTGCTTATCTAAATTATCATTGCCTCTTTTTAATTCTTGTGTCATAATTTGCGCTTCAAAGAACATTCTAACATATTTTCTTTTTGCTTCTTTAATTTCTTCTTCCATATCTGGGGAATCATAGTCAATCTCTCCGTAGAAGTTCTAGATCTTCTAGGTCTATTCCTGTTTCTTCTATAATTTTTATTAGTTCATCTAATTTTTCATCACTTATTTCAATAGCAGTTTGATCTCCCTTAAAAGCATCCACAATTGCATTAATGATACCTTGTGCTCCTTCTACTAGAATATTTACTACTGCCATTAAACAAGAAACCAGCACTAAAGCTAATAATACTCCTGCAATATATGGTAGGGCTTTTTTCAGAATTTTTTTTGCGACTTCTTTTCCTTTTTTCTTTATTTCTTCTTTTCCTGCTTCTTTTAATTGATTGCCTATACTATTTTTTTGTTCTTCATCATTTCCCACATTTCTCACCTACCTTTCTTCTTTTTTTTATTATAATTCTACTTTCACTGTAATTTTTTCTGCATTTTCTTGGTTTGTATCATATTGGTTTTTGTCTAAGTAAATATTGGTTATTTGCATTGTCTGTACTTTACTTTGTGTCATATATATTTTGTTAAATTTGATGTCCATTGTTTTGCGATATTGTGGACTTAATGTTAAATTACTTGTTGGTAACTCAGATATAGCAGAAGTAAATATACTATTATTTCTTCCTATTAAACAAAAATCTTTTGCATTTGTGCCATCATTTAATAAAATGGTTTTATCCGTATTATTTTGCACTGTCATATGATAAATTTCATAATCTACATAAATGCTTTTATCATTTACTTGTATTTCTATTCCTTTATTTCCGCCTTGCTTGTTTACTCTTTCCTTTCGGATAAATTTGTTAATATTTAACTTATATTCCCCATTTTGTTTCAATAAAGTGATATAATCTACAAAATTACTACTGGAAGCTTGTCCGCCAGTTTGTAATAAGTTGCCTTTATGATAAGTAATTCGATATGTATGACAATTTGTAACAGAATACCATAGTTCTAATTCATAATTGACTTGTTCTTTAAAAATTTGGTTCATATAATTGCTAATAAATATCTCTTTTGTTGGATATAACTCAGTCTTACATTCTTCGGTTAATAGGTTATATGCTTCCTCAACTTTATTTTGATTACAGTAATCAACAAACTTCTCAATAAAGTCTGAAGTTTCCTGTGTTTCCTTTGGTGTTAATTTATCATTGGTTATCACAGACTGGTTTGGTTTTGTAATGTCATTTGCCACAACTGCGTGGTTTGTTCCTTTATTTTTGTCTTTCTCATTTTGACTTTTTACCATAGCATTTATCATTTGTATGATAATAATAACAAGAGCTATAACTGCTAGAGTTATTAATATCTTCCTTTTGTTTTGGTTCCAATATCTTAATAACTTTTTCATTGTTATAGCTCTCCTTTGTTATTTTATTCTACTCCACGGGCTTTTTTCATTTCTCTAACAATCATATCAACCGTTTGTGTTTTTTCTCTTCCTGTTAGTCCTTGCCCTTCTAATCGTCTTGATAAATTATTTCTTAAACTTTCTACTTTCTTTTCATCTACTAAATCTTTTGCACTATAATCTTTGACTTCTTTCATAATTGCTGCTGTTTGTGCTTGTGCTCTCCTATTGGCATCTTCCTCTGCCATTCCTTGTTGCTGAGCCATCATTTCTTCTTTAATTCTTTTTTGCATACTAACAGCTTTCAAAGTATCTTTTCCTTCAATTCCAACACTGTCATAATATGCACCTTGTTCTAGTTTTTCTTTTAGCTCTTTTCTAGAAGCTTCTGGGAATTTTTGTTGATATAGTTCTTTGTTATTATCTATATAATCCTTTTTCCTTTGCTCTATAGATGCTTCATAGCTTGTTCCTGAACCTTGTCTATAAGCATCTGCTATAAATGATCCTGCTTGTGCTACTGCACTTGTTCCAATTGTACTAGTTAGTGCTGCACCTCCTAATGCATATTTAGGAATGTCACTTAGCTCATCTCCTGCAATACCTGCTGCTGTACCGATTATTGCACCTGGTGCTGCCTTTAATGCAGCTTTTCCAACTGCTAATCCAGATTGTACTGCTACATTTCCAACTCCTAGTGCTGCTCTACCTGTTGCTTTTGCGGCACTTACAGCTGCATTTCCTGTTGCTCTTGCCAATGTGCCTGCTGAATTTCTAATAGGCTTTGGTATATTCTCTCTTCCCCAATCTCCAACTTGTTGTGCTTTTCCACTAGCCCAGTCTCCAACTTTTTGTGCTTTATCGGCTGCCATATCTCTTACACTTTTTGCTTTACCAGCAACATTTCTTCCTAATCGAATAGCCTCTTGTCCTGGTGTTGAATTTGCAATTTTATTGCCTGCCCACGAAGCACCAGCTCTTGCTATTCCGCCTAAATATTGTCCTGCAGTCCTATCATCATTATCTGACCATTGGAAGACTCCTTGTCCATGTAGTCTATCTGGTGTTGGTGGTGGATCTGGCAATTCTGGTGGTGAAGGTGGATCTGATGGTGGTGAATTTGATGGTGGCGGATTTGAATTTGAAACATCTCCACTACCTCCTCCATTATCTTCTCCTGCTACTGGTGCACTGCCTATTAACTCATTAATATCCTCATCTGTATATCCTACATCTCTTAATGATTGTCTATATTCCTCATCTGTATAATTTCTTGGTTCTGGTTGTTGATAAGTGTCTCTTGCCATTGCCTCTCTTTCAGCTGGATCATAAGCGTCTGTTCCCCAGCCTTCATCATAGGCATCTAACATTCTTTCTTGTGCTGATGGTCCTTCTGGTGGATTATTTCCTGGCGGGTTATTTTCTGGTGGATTTTCTCCTCCTCCATTTCCATTACCAAAAGCATCCCCTAAGGATGGAGCTGAACCTTCTGGCCTATCTTTCGTTTTAATACCTTTATTTCCTCCTGCTCCGCCTCCTTTTTTAGGTGACATAAGCTTTTGCATTTGGTTCATAAAAGCTGCCCCACCTGCTGCACTGGCAACTGCACCTAGAGCACCTGCTGTACTTGCTTTTTCAAATCCGAAGAACTTACGAAGTATCTTTTCAGCTGGTGTAATGAAAGCTAATGCAACAATAGCAAATAGTGGATTCTTAGCTGCTAAATCAATTGCTGAACCTACAAAAATACTATAAATAATTAAGTGAAAAGGTTGTAACAATGCATTAAATGTATATTCCTTTAGCCACATATCAAAAGCCTGTGCTTTTCCATCCCTTATTTTATCAATTGGATAAGTTAAGGCTACTAATGGCGAAATTAGCGTTAAAAATGCGATGGTCAGTACCCTCTTCAAATAGTAGAATGTAAACATAAAAGTATAAATTACCATAGCTAAATATAAAATCAAGTATAGAATTTTTCCTGTTACGTTTGGTGATTGCATTTTGAAACGGATAAGTCCCATTAAATCGGTATTAAATTCAACTGGTATATCATCACCTGTTACTTGCACTGCCACATTATTTCCATTGCTACTTGCTGAGCCGCTAATTGCCCTTGATATTTCATTTACAATGGTTGTTGTAAATGTCATAATATAGTGTAGACAGAAAAGAAGACACATTGCAACAACCCAATCCATTAACATTTGCTTGAATTTTGCTTTATCTGATGCTGTACTACTAATTACAATTCGAATACCTATGTATACTAATACTAACATTAAAGCTACTAATGCTAAATTTCTTAAAGAAACATACCAAGATGCTATTGTTTCATGTAAGGCTCTTGCTATAGAACGTTCATTCAATTCATTGCTTCCCCAGTCTTGTGGATCAACAAAGTTAATATCTAAAGCTGGAATTAACCCTGAGAAAATCTTTTCTGGAGAATATCTCATAACTGGAATGGCATAATTACTATTTCCGCCAAAAACTTTTGTCTAGTTCATCTACACTCATAGTAATTTGTGCTTCTCCATTCCCAGTTGAGTATTTGAAGTCTTTATATTCATTATCTACTTTAGACATAAAATCTTCTTTATCTGCTAAATAAAAATTTAGTCCACTTGAATCTTCGCTATTATTAAATTCTCCATCTACTAAAAATGCTTGCAAAGCTCCTACAAAAACATCTAGTACTGTTCCTACCAAGTCAAAAAGTGGGTCTAACAGAATTCCTCCTAAACCAGCTTGTGACTTTACTGGCACAGCAAAACTAAGCAATAATACCACGATTATTGATAGAAATATCTTTTGTGTTAACTTGTTTTTAGCAATTAATTTCTTCATAATTCCCCCTAATAATTTATTGCTTGTTTGTTTTTCTTTTGTGCTAATTTATTTAAGTTCGTTTCTACGAATTCAAATTCCTTTGCTGTTGGTTGTATCTGAATAATAGCACTATCTGCTCCTACTTTTAATAAACCTTCTCCTTTGAAACATGTGATTAAGAAATTAGCTTCTCCTTCACTTAGTTTAAATACTTCTTTTAGGTACCCAATTTCTGATTTATCTTGTGCTAAAAATAACTTTGTATCTGATGAAGTTAATACTGCTTGTGCTTCTGGTTTTTCATAAAAGTCTTGGAACCTTTGAGAAATAATAGCTAAAGATACATTTCTCTTTCTAGCACGCCTTGCCATAGTATTTAAGAAGTCTACTGCTTCTGGATATGGTAATAGCATCCATGCCTCGTCTACTAATACTCTCTTTTTAGCTGCTTTTGATCTGTCTTCACTGTTTTTCTTAACATATTTCTCCCAAATCCAAGCTAGCAAAATTTGTTGTGCTAAAGGTCTTGCAAATCTTTCTTCTAGTTGTGAAATATCTAGATTAATGAATAATGTTCCATCTAATAAATCGAATGTAGATTGTCCATCAAAATATGCCATTTGTCCGTCATATTCTCTAATATACTGTTTCATAACTTTTAGTAAATAACTATAATGGAAACTATAGTCTTGGTTTGTATTTGCAGCAGCTTTTGCCTGAATTCTTTTATACCAAGAACCAATGGTAGGCATTTGTTTCTTTTCTCTTCCTAACATATTTCCATTAGTTAGTCCTGTTGTTGTATCATATAAGCTGTTAGGATCACTGTTTATTCCATGTGCAGAATACTCTTCTGCTACTGATTCTGCTATAATTTGTTTGGTAAGCTCGTTTACTTCTTGGCTTCTTGTGCTACCTCTTGCCATTGTAAGCAAAGCCTGTGTTACGTCTTCTACTTTGTTTTCTACATTTAGTACTAATCTTTCTTTTCCTGTAATTTCATCTTTTACAACCTCAGTTTCAATATCAAAAATGTTAATAATTGTTTTAGAGGTAGGTGATAAAACTACATTAATTCCGCCCAAGCTCTCTGCTACAATGCTATATTCCCCTTCTGCATCTAAGGCTAAACTTTGTATTCCCATTAATACTGCACTACGAGAAATTAAAGTTTTCATTGTTACTGATTTACCTGCACCTGATTTTGCAAAAATAACCATATTGTAGTTAGTAAGTGAATTATGGAAGTTATCAAATAAAATTGGTACTCCAGTTTGTTTATTAATTCCTAGTGGAATTCCTGTTGGATGCCCTACTTCTGATGTTGTAAATGGGAAAACTGTTCCCATAGAACGTCTATCAAAAGTATGTGTTTTTCTAATTTTATCGTCCATTAAAGGCAAATTAGATTTAAAGGCTGCTTCTTGCATCCCCCATGCAGTTTTAATATTTACCAAAGATTTTGACATTTCTGTTGCAAGTAATTTTGTATATTTATCTAGATCTTCTAGGCTATAGGCAAATAGAGTTGCTACAATAGATGCTTCATATAATTTGTTAAAACCTGCTGCAATTTCGTCTCTTAATTGCTCTGCTTCTGCTCTTTTTTGACCTAAGGTACTTTCTCTGTTAATATTTCCTTTATCTGCTGCTACAATTCTTTCTGTTTCTAGTTCATTAATAACACGGTTTAATTCGTTTTGTGATCTAGACTCTTGAATTGGGTTTATGTAGATAGAAGTATTAATATCTCCAAATAGGTACATATCTCTAAATAGTTCAGGGAAAGTACACATTCTAGGAAGTGATGATACAAAGAAACTTCTTGCATATCTTGTCACATTAGAAATAATTTCTAAGTGGTCAATATTACTAGTATCAATTCCAGCTGGAGTAATTAATTCTTTAATGGTCTTTTTCTTTAAAATTTTGTATTCATTTGGTTTTGTATAATCATTGCGCTGTTGTTGGACTTCTATTTCCCTTTGCTTGTTCTTTTTGCTCATTTTCTACTACGCCTCCTTCTTTAGTGTACTTTCTGAGGTTTGCTTTTTAGGTCTTCCTCTTCTCTTTTGTGTTTCCTCTTGTATTTTTCCTATTGCATTATCTGCAACATCATTTCCTATTGAACCTCTATTTTGTTCTACAATAATAGATGCTAATTGTGCAATTAAATCTTCTTGATTTGCTTGTTTTTGTTCAAAAGCTTTTTGCTTTTCTGTTTTTGCTTCAATTACTTTCTGATTTGCTTTTTCAAAAGCTTCTTTTTCTATTTGTTCATTTAATGCCTTCATTTTCTTGTCTATTACATCAGGCGCGGTTGAATATAGTTCATTATATCCTGCTTCGATTGCTTTATCAATTCCATAGATTTCTGCATCATCCCTATTATAGGCAATGTATAATAAATCTACTAATTCATTAGAGTCTAATACTTTTCCTGTTACACCACAAACAGATAATGTTCTAACAATAGATTGTGCTCTTGTGTATAATTCTGAGAAAGCTAGATTTCTAATTTCTTGTTTGTCGAAATTGTTGTCTCCTAATTCTTCTGGATAATATGGAATAATAATATAATATTTTTGATTTAATACATTTTTATTTAAGCTCATTCTTTCTGTTGTATAAATAATATCTTTTCCATATTCATAAAGGTTTGTGGTTTTGGTTAAATCATAGAAGGCCGCATTTAGTTGTTCCTGTGTATATCTTCCTGAATTCACCATTTCTTCATATTTTCTTTTTTCTTTTTCTAGTTCTTCTTCAATTTCTTTTATTTTATCGCGATAGGTTTGAATACTACTTTCTAAGTTAATTGTTCTAGTTTGTGTATAAATTTGAACAGGATGTCTTAATGTATTTAGAAATTGAATAAATCCTTCCTCTACTGCATTTTTTTCTACTTCTGACATCAAATCATAGTTAATTCCTTGACATTCTACAACCATGACATATTTCCCACCATTTTTGGTGGAAATCATGTTATCTTCTATATTGTCAAATTCCATAAAATCAAAAACAGATTCTACTTGATAACTTTTATTTGCTTTGCTTTCCTTTTTTCCTGATACCTGCGAAGTTTCTTTTCTTGTCTCAGTTTTTTTGCTTCTAGATTTCATATATAACATACAAAGAACTGCTAATAACATTACCATAGCAATTAAGACAATTGCTAATATCATTGTAATCATTTCAATCATTTTTTTCTTCCTCCTTGTATATATATACTTTCTTTCCTTTTGATTTAAAAATTATTGCTCTTTTGATAATATCATCTATATTTTCTCCACCTGTTTTTTTGGCAAATTCAAATTTACCAAGTTCAGGCATTTTTAGTGTTCCAATAACAAATCCTATTGCTGCAAAAATGGCTACTGCCACAATACCACCTATGGTTGTTCCTGTAGCTGAAAGGATAAAGTAGAATGGCAACCCTATGACAGCTCCTATTACAGAATAAATTAAACTTTTTGTTGTGAAAATGAATAAAATTCTGCCTTCTCCTTTTACATTTCTGGGTAAATAGTATGTGCCCATAAATTGTTGTCCTCCTTCGTTTTCTTTATATTCTTTTGTTTTTTATAGTTCTAATTATGCTTATCATATATTATAGCAAATAAACACGAAAATTGTAACTAAAAAGCAAAAAAAAGTGCACTTTTAGTGCACTTTTAATATATTTGTAATATTCCTGTAATATTATTGTAACATTATTAAACAATATCAATTGAGAATATAATTTTTACGATAGCTGAACCACCTAAAATTAGGACTGCACCAACTACGTATGGTATCATTGTTTTCTTGTATTCCGCTTTTTCTGATGCACTTCCCATCATGTATTTAATACCTAAAATTAATATAACAATAACAGCTACAACAATTCCAACTGTTGTTAAAATATCAGCAATTTGTCCACCAATTGTAGCAACTTGGTCTGCCCCATTTGCTGTTTGGTTTTCCATGCTTCCGATAATACCATTAACATCAGGTTTTGCACTAACTGCTGTACTTAATGTAAAACAAATCATTACAACCATTAATAAAATACTAATTAATTTCATTGTTTTTTGCATGTTTCTTCCTCCCTTTATTTTATATTTATTTGATTTATTCCAATTTGTTTGGAATAATTTTAAAATCTTATCCTAATTCATTCCTTGAAGAATTGTAATGGCTAATTTCCAAATAGCAAATGCGCCAAAGATTACAACACATCCTGTTATATATGGTATTAAGGATTCTTTTACTTTGCTTTTGGCCTCTACACTTCCTGTCATAAACTGTATTCCTAAAACTGCGCCTACAATCATAGCTACAATTGTTCCAATAATTAGTAGAATATTATAAATTGTATCAGATAGATTGTGAATATCATCATTATCAATTTTTCCTTGTTGCCCACTTTGGACAAAACTATCTGCTCCTGATACAATATTACTTAGTGCTGCTGCCCTTGTATAAGAATAACTCATAGATACTGACAACAACAAAAATGTGATTAGTACAGTTACAATAGTATATTTCCAAATTTTCATTCTTATCACTATCCCTTCTTATTCATTTTTCATTTATTCTTCTTGTTATTATACTATATATTTCTTTATTTTTCAATATTTTGCTTTATTTTCTTATGTTTATTTATCAATTATCCTAATCCCTCAACCATATTGGCTATTAATTTTACAATTGCACTAGTACATGCAAGCATAATGGCTCCTACTAAATAAGGCACCATTGTTTTTTTATACTCTGCTTTTTCTTCTACGCTACCTACCATATATTTAATACCTATTACAATTATTGTAATAACAGCCGTAATGACTCCTACTGTTGTAATTGTATTAAAAATCACTCCTGCTTTGCTTGCTACAATGTCTGTATCACTGCCATTAATTCCTCCTGGCTTATATGCATCTGGGTCAGTAATAGGATCTCCTATTGCCATAACTGTTGGAGAAAATATTACAAATAAACTTATGACTAAAACAAGTAATATTAATAAACTTTTTTTCTTATGCATTGTTCTTCCTTCTTTATATATTCTATCCTTTTATCTTTTTCAAGTACTATTATCATAGCATATTTTTTTGCTTTTTTCTCTATTGTTATCAAAATGTCACAAAAATGTCATAGTTTTGTAATATTTTTCTATCATGCAGAAAAGCAACTAGGATATTTTTATCCTAATTGCTTTTATGGTAACACCATATAATGATTTGTAAGTGGCAAAGCCACTAACACAATCATTTATATTTATTCTGCATATCTGCATGATTAATTTAATTTTTTGCTACTAAATTTTTCTCTTTTTGGTGCTTCTTTTGTTTTTCTTGTGTTGTTAATTTCATTTCTGTGCTGTAATATTCTGCGATTAATTGATCCAATTCTACGCTAATTTGATAAGTAATGTTATAATCTGGTTCATTTAAAATACTGTCATTTAATTTTTCTCTTAATCTACAAATTTCTTCATTTAACATACGAATCACTCCTCTTTTTCTTTTTTTCGTCTTTAGTATATATTTAAAATACCATATTTTTACATGTTAGTCAACGTATTTTCGTTTATTTTGTGCTATTTTCAGGAATTTTCGTATGACTTTTTTCTTGTTTTTCTCCTTTTTTTCGACAGCGCTTTTCTTTTTTTGATTTACTTCTTTTTTATCTTACATCAATCAACAAATTTCAATCCATCCTTTGATGCCTCATTAAACCTAAGTATATTAGTAAAGTCTACTTAACAATATTTTATTCGTTTGGTTCTACAATAGAAAGAATCTCATTTTCTTCTTTGAATATATCTTTTAAAACCTCTTGTGTGTATTCTTTTGTAACAGTTTCAAAATCTTCAATGTAATCAAAGCTATTCATTTGTTTCATGTTATCTGCTAAAAACATTCTAGCAGTTTCTGCTACACTATTATATTCTATTACATAGTCTCCATAAATTTTCTTTTTCATACGATTAAAATGTTCTGCGTCTAGCCCATGTTCTTTCATACCATTTACTACTTCATCGATTCTTTGTTTTACTAATTGTGGTTCTTTCGAAAAGCCTGACATTAGAATATGAGCATATTGGTCTGTAAATTCGTAGTCTAAGTCTGGTTGTGAAAGAAGAATCCCTTTTTCATATAATTCTTGATATAAGTTAGAGCTTTTCCCTATGATCATATTCATTAGTATCTCAATGGCAATATGTTTTTGGATTCTATTTTCTGCTTTATTTTCTATATCTTTATAGCCTATCATAAACATAGGAATACTAACTTCCATTTGCACAGTTTTAGACTGTTTATTAATTTTATCTTCTTTTTCTGGATAAATTCTTTTTATTTCTCCTTGGTTTTCTTTTGGAACAAGGCGCTTTTTTACTTCTTTTAAAATTTCTTCTGGTTCAAAGTCTCCGCAAATTGCCATTGTCATATTAGATGGATGATAAAAAGTGTTATAACATTTATATAGGACATCTGGTGTAATTTTGCTAATAGACTCTATTGTTCCTGCTATATCTATCTTTATTGGATTTTCTTTATACATGCAGTCTAAGGCATTCATATATAGTTGCCAGCCTGGATCGTCATCATACATATTGATTTCTTGGCCAATAATCCCTTTTTCTTTTTCTACATTTTCATCTGTAAAATAGGGATTTTGAACATAATCCATTAGCTCATTTAACCCCTCCTCAAAGTGTTCTGTACATTCTAACAAATACGCTGTATGGTCATTGGTAGTGTAGGCATTTGCATCAATTCCTAGTGCCATTAGAGTATCTAAGCTATTTGTTCCATTTGGTTGTTCAAACATTTTATGTTCTAAAAAATGGGCTACGCCATCTGGAATAAATACTTCTTCTCCTGTCTGTGGCATTATAAAGTGGTTATCAATAGAACCAAAGTGGGTTCCCCAGATAATATATTTCTTTTTTGTATTTTCTCTTGGAATAATAATGACTGTCATTCCATTTTCTAATTTTTCTATATATGCCTTTTCTTTTATTTTTGAACTTTCTACTATTTTCATGAATTCTATTTCCTTTCCTTTGATGGCATTTATCTATTGAAACATAAAATTATTGCGAAAGCGCAGTCCGCGCAAGGCGAGCCTGCGAGCGCCTTCCGTTTCTTTCTCTAGTTTGCGTTTAGCATAATGAAAGAAACGGACAGTAAGGGCAAACGTGTAATAATTTTATGTTTCAATTATTAATCCTTCAAAAAATAAATTGTATTGATTTGAACTGTTTTGGCAAGATCTACTACCTGCTCTTTTGTGGTTTCTAAAATATGTTTTTTGTAATCTTCTATGCTAACAAACCTGTCTGATAATTCTTGTCCATAATAGTAAGTAATTTCTGTATCTTGCTCTTCTGAAATGGTGTCTACTGAAGCAACAATTAATCTTTTCGCATTTTCTAAATCCTCTTCTGAAAACTCTCCATTTGTCATATCTTTTAATTGCTCTTTAATCGTATTTAATGCTTTTTGATAGTTTGCTATTTCAATACCGCATTTGATAAAAATACTATTTTTAGTTCTTAAATAACTCGAACCTGCTGTATAGGCTAAGCTTTGTTTTTCGCGTACATTTTGGAATAACTTCGAATTTGCTCCTCCTCCTAAAACACTATTATATACTGAGGCTATAAAGCGAGAGTTTTCTTGTGTATTTTGAATATCTAAACCGATTACTAATTTTCCTTGTGTGATTTGCATACTTTCTTCAACTGTATTTTCTTGTTGGTGTTCTTTGCTTTGTGTTACTTCATTATTCACGATATATTTTGGTGTTCTTTCTGCTAACTTCTGAATGTTCTCATTCTCTTGAATAGTCCTAATGTTTTCTTGTGCATTTACCCTTCCAGAACAGAAAATATCTATTTTGCAGCTAGCAAGTATATCTTGGTAATGCTTATATAAACTTTCTGGTGTAATTGCGTCAATATCTTCTACATAACCAAATTTATATAATCCATAAGGCTCATTTTTGAACATTTCTTCGATACATCTATCATAAGCATATTTTGCTTTGTTATCTATTTTTGATTCAATAATTTGCCTTAGATTTTTCTTTTCACCTTCTACATATTCTGGTTTAAAAGCATTATTTACAGTAAGTGGATTAAAAGCAATGTCTAATAAAATAGATAAACATTTTTGGTCTAATTTTTCTGGCTCTGGCAAAAATTCTTCGCTTAATGTTTCTAAATAAAACTTTAAAACATGATTATCTCCCGTTTTTTCTATTCCACAATTAAAACTAGCACCATACATGCCCTCTAGCTCTTTGCTAATGGCTTCTTGTGTTTGTAGTTTTTGTGTCCCTCTCCTTATTACTGCTCCAATTAATGCATCTAGAGTTACATTCTTTCTCTCTAATGGAAATGCTAAAAAGATGGCATATAAATTGGTTTTAAAGTTTTCTGTATGGATTTGGTGAAGTGTAATTCCTTGCTTGATTTCTTCTTTTTGATCATTCATTATTTTACCTCTTTTCTCTTTTAAACTGTTATCTATTATAATCTATTTTCGTAAATTTATACAAGGTGCTTTAGGAAAAAGTTTGGCAAATTTTAATTCCTTTTTCTTTTATATTTCCTTGTATATAAATACTGTCTCCTTTTTGAATATTTTGATAAATCCAATCTGCTATTTCATCATAGGCATATAGTTTTATTATTTGTTCTCTTTCTATTTCTAAATCTATCAAAACAATTGATGTGTGCTTTTTACTTAAACTTTTTGTCTTTTGATTGTATATAAACTTTAAATCTATTTCATTTTTTATTTTTCCACTTAAAAAACATAAATTTATCATAATTTCATTGTTCCTTTATTTTTCCATTCTACTTTTGTTTTTCTTCTTTATCGTTCACTTGATTTATCTTATAAAATTAAAAGCATAAAATTTATATATTCTGTTTTAAAATTAAAACTTACTAATATAAATTTTATTGATACATATTTACCTAAAAAGTCCCCTTTTAGACTTTCTTCGGAGGGAATAAATCTCTTTAATACTAATACTTGTCAACTGAATATATTCCTTGAAATATATTATCTAAACTTTGTATTAGAGTGGGCGGAAGGAATTGTTGGTATTACTGTTGGTCGTGTTGTTGTTACGATTAGACGTAGTGTTATTGCTGTTGTTATAATTGCCACCCCTATTGACACAAGGGTTACTATTGTTACTATTCGTGTTAGTGGAATTTGATTTATCCCCAATTATCTTATTGCATATAAAATAGTTTTTGGCTCAAATGATTGGCATTTGCTATTTTTATGTATCCCATATGCCCACATAAATACTTCTTAGCCTCTTTACTATTTATTTTCCTTATTTCTATATTGTACTTCATTTCTTTAATCTTTTTCTTTAATTTTCTTTTTCCTTTATCACGTATTTTCAATCTATATTCATTAATCTTATATCCGCAAAAATTCACTCCTTGTTTACTCTTAAAAATTTGTGTTTTTTCGTTTAATTCTAAATCTAATTTTTCCTTTAAAAAGCGAGTTATTTTTTCTAAATACACTTTAGATTCTTTCTTGTTTTCTATTAATACTACTATATCATCCATATATCTAAATACATATTTACAATGTAGTTCATGCTTCATATATTGATCCAATTCATTTAAGTAAATATTTGCAAACATTTGAGATGTATAGTTTCCTATTGGTAAGTTTCTTTTTCCTTTGTTTGAATAAAGTATCTCTTCTATTAGTTTTAATAGTTTCCTATCCTTTATTTTTCTCTTTAATATTTCAGATAAA
The DNA here is from genome assembly GCA_022797215.1 of Clostridia bacterium. Taxonomy (GTDB): domain Bacteria; phylum Bacillota; class Clostridia; order TANB77; family CAG-508; genus CAG-273. The sequence continues at coordinate 1,495 of JAAWKD010000006.1, read as the reverse complement.
ATTTCTTTATGAATATTTTGAAAATATTTTTTGATATCCAGTTTTAGAATATAGTACTCTTTCCATGTTCTTCTGCAACGCATCATTGCTCTTTGTAAATCTAAGCAAGCTTTATGCATTCCTTTCGACTTTAAACACGCATAAGAAGTGGGTATAAATGTCGGTACAAAATATGGAATTAAAAAATTATCTACTACAAATCTATGTACAATTCTGTCTATATATCTACTTTTTTCTATTTTTCGTAATTTAGGTTCTGTTATATAAAATGTAGTATAGCCTCCATGCTTATATGTTCCATTTTTTAGCTCTCTATACAACCATAAAATATATTCTTCTTGTTTCAGATTAAACTTAATTACTTCTTCTCTATATCCTTTTCCCTTTCTACTTAAAAGATGGGCCTTCATCAAATTTTCATAAGTTAATTTCTTGTCATATTCATTCCTTATTGTTTTTGGCATAATATTTAACTAGTCCTCCTACTATTCTTCCTATCTCAGAAATTTTACTAATTGCTATTTGAAACTTCTTTTCATCTATCCACCTGTTCTTTAACATAATTCTTAAATAAATTCTTTGGCAATTTAATTTTACATCAATTTTATTTAGATAATTCATTTTGTTCTTTTCCTTTACCTTCGATAAATATAGAACATTCTCCATCATTTCATACATGGATATTTTATATTCATTTCCTATACTAAATTTTTCTATCCTTGGCAATTTCCAAATGATTTCCAACATATATTGAGTATATTCTTGTATTTTAGGAATTAATTTTAGTTGTTCAACATTTATATTCTTATCTTTTTTATCCATTTTCTTCTTTCTCTTTTTCAAATAATTTTTGTAGTGCTATTAAATACTTATCTTCTCCATAATTTCTAATCCCTTTGCAAGTTAGACAATTCTTATTTTTTCTTTCCTCTTTATGTCCTTTCCCAAGATTTTCATATTTTTGAATTAACTCTTCTTTTTCAGAGTTAAATTGATATACAATATATGATAAATTTAGTTTCTCTAATTTCTTCAAGTAATACTCCAGTCTACTTTCTGGTATTCCTACTTTACATATTCCTTCTTTAAAGCAAACACATTTTAATTTTAATTGCTCATTTAAAAATACTGCATCTTTTCCAACTGCAATATAAAATATTCCTGCTTTTATTAGAACTATTTTATCTTTATTTTTCTTTTGCAAAATTTCTAACATATTACTAAAACTCATATTTTACCACACCTTTCTAATTTCGGCGCATTTTCATGTTTGCAAGTTTTAAAACTTGCAAACACAGAAAAAGCGCCACGCTAGTGGCGCCACGCTAGTGAAAAATTAAAATTCTTTTCGTTTCACTCAAGATATTTTAATTTTTCACTACAAGCGTATCTTTCGATTCGCTATTTATATTCTTTTTAAAATTCTAAGATTCCTAAATTTCTCGTCTCTTTCATATTATGCAAACCAGCATACAGGGTTACTTTACATAGCAAA
>JAAWKD010000034.1 GCA_022797215.1 Clostridia bacterium | reverse complement strand
ATTAAGGAATTCCTTAATAGCATATCGTTTTTAAAGAATAGTATTAAAATAACTAATGAAAAGGAGAGAAAAGATATGGAAAAAACAAAAAAGAGTGAAGGTATAACATTAGTTGCGCTAATTGTAACAATTGTGGTTCTTTTGATTTTAGCAGGAATAACTATTTCTTATATTATAGGAGATAACAGTGTGTTTAAAAAAGCAGCAGATGCTAAACTACAAGCAGACATTGCACAATGGAAAGAAAGACTAGAACTAGCAAAGAATCCAGTTTTCATAGAAGGACTAGGAACATTTGATGTGGATAAATATTTTGATTATATAGAAAATCAAGGAATTATTGAAGATAAAGAGATAGATGTAATTGACAATGAAGATGGAACTTATGATGTTACCACAAGACCAGGCTATATATTTTTAGTAACCTTAATGCCAACGCCTGAAAAGCCAATAGATGCAGAAATAGAATATATGGGACAAGCAGGAAAGGTTCCACCAATTATCAAGAGATTAGAAGTCAGTGCAACATCTACTAGCATTACAGGAAAGGCAATAGTTTCAAGACTAGGAAATGGAACGATTAAGTATTATTACAAACTAAAAACAGAAAGTGCTGATGAATACAAAGAAATAACCAATGTAAATACTGAAACAGGAGCAACGCAAAGCACAGGAATAATAGCGGGAATAGAATATGTAATCAAAGTAGTAGCAAAAAATGATGTAGGAGAAGTAGAAAAGACAGCAGAAATAACAGCTACGAAAATAACAGTAGAAAGTATAATTTTAAATAAAACAACAGAAACAGTAGCCACAGGAAAAACAGTAACATTAACAGCGTCTGTAAAACCAGACGATGCAACTAACAAAAATGTAACATGGGAAAGTAGTAATACAGCAGTAGCAACAGTAAGTGATACTGGTATAGTAACAGGAAAAACAGCAGGAACAGCCACAATCACGGTAAAAGCAACAGATGGAAGCGATAAAATAGCAACTTGTACAGTAATAGTAAAAAGTATTAGTTTGAATAAAGCGACACAAAGGGTAGCTGAAACAGAAACGGTTCAATTAACAGCAACAATTCTTCCAGACAATGTTAGCAATAAAAATGTATCATGGAGTAGTAGTAATACAGCAATAGCAACAGTAAATAGTAATGGAGTTGTTACAGGGGTGGCAAAGGGAACGGTAACTATAACAGTATCTACAACGGATGCAAGCAAGGCAACTGCAACATGCACAATATCAGTTGTAGATATATGGGAAAAATTAAATAGAGTAGCAAAAGCAATAGCAAATGATAGTAAGATAACAAACACATCAGTACAGGCAACAGGTGTAACAGAAGCAGGTGAAACCTATAATATTAAAGTAGGTGATATTTTCAATGTACAATATGGAAGAGTGAACAGAAGAGTTAGAGTACTAGGTTTTAAACATGATGATTTAGTTAATAAAAATGTATATGGTGGAAATCATAACAAAGCAGGCATTTCATTTGAATTTATGGATGTTATAGAAACAACACAACCGATGAATATGAGTGCAACAAATGTAGGGGGATGGGCTGCTACACAAATGAGAAAAGATTTAAATGGATATAGCAGTACAAATGATATCCAAAGTGGAAATATTGGTGGATTAGGAAACAAGATGAGCAATAAAGATTATATTAAGCAGGTTTCTAAAACGTATGCTCCAACTTATAATAGCAGTGATACCAGGATGTGTAATGATTATTTATGGTTATTATCTTTTGCAGAAATTACAAGTTCAAAAAGAGAAGATACTGCTGCGGGTTTCACAATTGCTAAAGAGGGGAATGAATATCAATGGTATAAACAGAATGAAGGAGTATTTAAGACTCGTTCATTAAAGTATGACGGAGGTGCTAGCGTTATTTGGTGGTTACGTTCGCCTTTTATGGGGAATGATACAATAAAAAGTACGCACTTTTGCTATGTTAACAATGGAGACTTTTCTAGTGGAAGCTGGGCTAGTGCAAATGATAGATTTATAGGTTTTGGCGTGCCAGGATTTTGTATTTAAAATATCGAAACAAAAAAGTGAAGTTTATGGAGTATATTGTGAGGCGTTATGTGATGAATAGTTGCGCATAATTTGTCATATATCAAATATTATTTTAAATGTTAAAAATAAAAACACTTGAAAAAGTAAATTCAAGTGTTTTTTCCATAAAGTGATTTCCCAAAGGGTTCAATTTGATCTGTTAACCCTAATAAATAATCAACAGAAGTGTTATAAAAATCAGCAAGAAGTGTTATTTTATAGGCATCAATAGTAATTTCTCCAGATTCATATCTCGAATAATTTTGCTGAGAACAGTGAAGCACTTTTGCAATTTCAGCTTGAGTATAATGACGGTTTTCTCTTATTTCCTTAATTCGTAAATTCATAATTTTCGCTCCTAAAGATAAAATAATAATAATATATTAACAAAAATATACATATAAAACAATAGACAATAGAGTATTTTTTTAATATAAGGAGGAAATGGTATGTTAATAGTAGATGGACATTGTGATACAATACAAAAAGCATTAGATAAAAATATAAATTTAGAGAATGAAACACTAAGTTTTAACTTAAAACAAGCTCGAGAAAAAGCACCAATATTGCAGATGATGGCAGCTTTTATTAACCCAAGTTATGAGAAATCTTTCCAAAGAGCATGTGATATTATTCAGCATTTTGAAAGACAATTAAAGAAATATCCAAAAGAACTGATACAAGTAAAGGAAACAGAAGATATTTTAAGAGTTGAACAAGAAAAAAAGATTGGGTGTCTACTTACGATTGAAAATGGAAGAGCAATAGAAGATAAGCTAGAAAATGTAGATTACTTTTATAACAAAGGTGTGAAAGTAATGTCTATTACTTGGAATGAAGATAATTTGCTTGGTTGTGGAGCATTAACAAAACAAGATAATGGATTGACACAGCTAGGAAAAGCATATATTCAAAAATTAGAGGAAAAGAAAATGATAGTAGATGTTTCACATAGTTCTCAAAAGACTTTTTGGGATACGATGAAAATAAAGGAAGGTCCAGTAGTTGCTACACATTCTTGCTGCTATTCTTTATGTCAGCATCCTAGAAATTTAAAAGATGAACAGATAAAACAAATTGCTAAAAATGATGGAATGATTGGGATTTGTTATTGTACCAATTTTTTATCAGAAACAGGAAAAGCAAGTACAAAAGAAATTGCTAAGCATATTGCCTACATTGCAAATTTAGTAGGTATTGATTATGTAGGAGTAGGCAGTGATTTTGATGGATTAGGTGAAAAAGAAATACCAACAGACTTGAAAAATATAGGACAAATAGATAATTTAGTACAAGAACTAAGGAATATAGGGTTTCATGAAAATGAGATTGAAAAGATTATGGGAAGAAATTGGCTAAGAGTATTAGAAAAGTTTATATAGTATTATAAATGCAACACCTATTTATTGCTTTTTGCTATATTTTATAATATACTCTTTCTAAGAAGTAGAAGGAGGAATTGAAAAGTATGTATTGTAATAAATGTGGAAGTGAATTAGAAGAAAGCTCAAGATTTTGCAAGCATTGTGGAAATAAATTAAAAGATGATATAGTAGAGCCAGTAAAAACTCAAATGAGCCTAAAAGAAACGTGGAAAAAGAGTAATGAAAAAGTAGAAAGAGAACAGCAAGAAAAGAAACAAAAAAAGAATTTAGAAAGAATAGAAGAAATAAAACAAGAAGTACAAAGAGATTTAAAGCCAAAAGATGGGAAACATCATGTTACATTAATAAAAAGTAAATCCAAGTCTTTGTGTGACAATAATGTACATATATCAGAATTAGAATGTATGTTAGAAATAATACAAAGTCGAGGATATGAAATAGTAGACATTAAAGTAATGGGAGTACAATGGACAGGAAGTACTATAGGAGCAGAAATGATAGTGGTGTATAAATAAAAAGTTCCGTTTCAAAGCAATTGTAGAAAATTACTAAACTAAGTAAACGAAGAGAACTATACAAAGGAGAGATGACTGAATTTTCAGTTATCTCTCCTTTGTATTTTATTTGTATAAAATGTCTAAAAAACCTTTTAAAATCTCTATTTTTATAGTATGATAATTACCAAAGAAATAAAATAGGAGAAATCAATGAACAAAAAATGGGAAGTGTGTCAACAAGAAGAAGAAAAAGTTATAAAGTTAGCAGAGGAAAATAACTTAAGTCCTCTTCTTGCTAGTATATTAATTAATCGTAATATTGATACAAATGAAAAGGTTAAACAATTTGTTAACCCAACAAGAGATGACTTTCATGATCCTTTTTTAATGCCAGATATGGACAAGGCAGTAGAAAGAATTATCAAAGCAATAGATATGAAAGAAAAAGTAATGATATATGGTGACTATGATGTAGATGGTATAACAAGCATTACGGTGCTAAAAACGTTTTTACTAGAACGAGGCTTAGAAGTGGGCGAATATACTCCTAATCGTTTAGAAGAGGGATATGGATTAAATAAGCAAGCTGTTAAATGGATTCAAGAACAAGGATATACCTTAATGATTACAGTGGATTGTGGTATTTCTGGAAATGAGGAAATTGAATATGCAAAGGAGCTTGGAATGGAGGTTATTGTCACTGATCACCATGAGCCAGGAGAGGAAATACCAAATTGCTTAGCAGTAATTGATGCTAAAAGAAAAGACAATCAGTATCCATTTAATCAACTAGCAGGGGTAGGAGTTGTATTTAAGTTAATTCAAGCTATTTCTATTAAATTAGAATTAGATGCAAAAGAGTATTTGAAATATTTAGACATTGTATGTGTTGGAACCATTTCAGATATTGTTCCTTTAATAGATGAAAATAGGGTTATTGCGAAGTTGGGGCTAAAATTAGTAGAGATGACAAAAAATATAGGGCTAAGAACCTTATTAAATTCTATTGGATACAAAAAAATAGATTCCACTACTATCTCTTTTGGTGTAGCGCCACGTATTAATGCATGTGGAAGAATGGGAGCACAAGAGGAAGCTTTAAAGTTATTATTAACCAAAGATTTAGAAGAAGCTACTAAAATTACAGAGGTTTTAAATCAATACAATCAAGAAAGACAAGCAAGAGAAAAAATCATTTTTGAAGAAGCAGTTAATCAAATTGAGAAAAGTGATAAAGAATCACCGTGTCTTGTAGTAGGAAGTGAAAAATGGCATCATGGGGTGATTGGTATTGTAGCATCAAAAGTAACAGATTTATATTTTAAACCAAGCATTCTCATTTGTTTTGAAGGTGAGGAAGGAAAAGGTTCAGGAAGAAGTATTCCAGGATTTGATTTACATGAAGCATTAATGAATTGTGGTACTCATATTGAAAAATTTGGTGGACATAGTATGGCAATTGGTATTACTGTCCAAAAGGAAAAATTTGAAGATTTCAAAAAAGAGTTCCAGGAATATGCTAAAAGTAAAGGAATTAGTGATATCATACCAATTATAAAAATTGATGAAGAAACGTCTTTAAAAAATGTTAACCTAGAAACAGTTAAACAATTAGGATTACTAGAGCCATATGGAGAAGCAAATAAAGTACCACTATTTTTAATTAGAAGTTTAAAAATTCAGTCTATCCGTACATTATCAGAGGGAAAACATTTAAAAGTGAGGTTAGGACAAGATAGCTATATGATAGATGCTATTGGTTTTGGAGTAGGCGAATGGGCAGAAAGATATTTGATAGGTGATAAAGTAGATATAGTGGGAAGTCTAGAAATAAATAGTTTTAATGGAAATGAACAAGTACAATTAGTGATTAAGGATATGAGGAAGTCAACTAATTAATGTTTATAATAGTAATATATATAAGGGGGGAATAATATGTCTGATGCAAAAGAAATGACCATAGAAGAAGTCATTAATAATACCAAAAAGAATAACAGAAAATCAGATAGTAAATTAATTAGGAAAGTATATGAATATGCTAAAGCACATCATGGTGACCAATTAAGAAAATCAGGAGAGCCATATATTATTCACCCTGTTCAAGTAGCATATATCTTATCTACTTTAGGACTAGATGATAGCACGATTTGTGCTGCGCTATTACATGATACAGTAGAAGATACAGACATTACAAAACAAGATTTAGCACAGACTTTTACTCCGGAAATTGCAGATTTAGTAGATGGGGTAACCAAATTAAATAAATTGCAATATGCTAGTATGGAGGAACAACAAGTAGAGAATTATAGAAAAATGTTCTTAGCTATGGGAAAAGACATTCGTGTTATTTTAATCAAGCTAGCAGATAGATTACACAATATGAGAACACTAAAATATTTAAGTCGTGATAGACAAATAGCAAATGCAAATGAAACCATGTCTTTATATGCACCACTTGCTAATCGTTTAGGTATGTATTCTTTAAAATGGGAATTAGAAGATTTATCTTTTAAATATTTATATCCAGAAGATTATCGAGAACTCGTAGAAGGCATTAATCGTAAAAGAGAAGAACGTTTAAAATTTATTGATGTGATTATGGACGAAATTAGACAAGCAGTAAAAAAACAACATGTAGAAGCAGAAGTAACAGGAAGGGCAAAGCATTTGTACAGTATTTATCGTAAAATGAAAAGGGATAATATTACTTTAGACCAAGTATATGACTTATTTGCCCTAAGAGTAATTGTCAATTCAGTTAAAGACTGTTATGCAGTATTAGGAGTTGTACATGAACTATATAACCCAATGCCAGGAAGATTTAAAGATTATATTTCAGTACCAAAGCCTAATATGTATCAATCTTTACATACTACATTAATAGGTCCAAAAGGAACTCCTTTTGAAGTACAAATCCGTACATGGGATATGCATAGAATTGCAGAATATGGTATTGCTGCTCACTGGGCATACAAAGAGGCCAGTTTCTTAGGGGGAAGAAAAGCAAATGTTAAAGTAGAAGAAGACAAGCTTTCATGGCTTCGTGAAACATTGGAATGGCAAAAAGATATGCAAGATCCAGATGAGTTCTTAAATACATTAAAAACAGAACTATTTGAAGACGAAGTATATGTATTTACTCCAAAAGGAAAAATTATCTCACTTCCAAAAGGTAGTACACCAATTGATTTTGCCTATAACATCCATGCAGAGATTGGCCATCATATGACAGGTGCTAAAATTAATAGTAGAATGATGCCAATAATTACACCACTCAAAAATGGAGATATTGTAGAGATTATCACATCAGACCAAGCAAAAGGTCCAAGCCGTGATTGGTTAAAATTCATTAAAAGTTCAGCAGCTAAAAACAAGATCTTATACTGGTATAAGAAAAATGAGAGAGAAGAAAATATTGTAAAAGGTAAAGACTTAATTGAAAAAGAGATTAAGAAGATTGGAATGACACATAGCGAAATTTCCAAAACAGATTATCTACAAGCAGCATTAGATAGGTATAAATACAATTCCACTGATGATATGTATGCAAGTGTAGGATTTGGAGCAATTTCATCAGGAAAAATTATTGCTAGAATGTTAGAAGAATATAGAAAAGAACATGAGACAGAAAATTTAGAAGCCAAATTAGAAGAGTTATCAAAAGAAAAAGTAAGAAACGCTAAACCTTCTAATAATGGTATTGTGGTAAAAGGAATTGATAACTGCTTAGTCAAACTTTCTAGATGCTGTAATCCTGTACCAGGTGATGAGATTATAGGGTATATCACAAAGGGAAGAGGCGTATCTGTCCATCGTAAAGATTGTGTGAATGTAAAGAGTTTAGTATCAGAAGAAAATAGAATGATAGATGTTTATTGGTATGAAGCAGAAAAAGCAAAATACAATGTAGAAATTGAAATTGATGCTAATGACAGAGGCGGACTACTTGCAGACATCATCAAAGAAATTGAAGGAACTAAGAGCAAGCTAGTAGCTGTAACTTCAAAGGCAACTAAAGAAAAAATATCTATTACAGAAGTAACAGTACAAGTAGAAAATATTGAGGATTTAAACAAAATCTTAAAACAATTACGCAAAATTGATAGTGTATATGAAGTAAAAAGGAAGAAATAGTGTCAGTTTTGGGACGTTAGTTTAACTGACATTCTGGAAAAAATGGTATAATGTCAGAAAGGGGTCAGATGTCAGTTAAACTAACGTCCCAAAACTGACACTGAACTGACAAAAAGGAGACAAAAGAAATGATATTGAAAAGACTAAAAGTAAATAGCGGTATAGTAGAGCAAACGAATTGCTATATCGTACAGGATGAAGAAACTAAAGAGTCTATGGTAATTGACCCAGGTGGAGAACCTGAAAAAATAATAGAGATGTTAGATATTTTAGAAGCAAACTTAAAGTACATCTATTTAACTCATTGCCATGGAGACCATATAGGAGCATTAAAAGAACTAAAAGAAGCAAAAGGTGGAAAAGTTTTAGTGCACCGTAATGATATAGAAGGATTATATAATAAAGATATTAGTTTGACAGATTATATAGGAATTCATGAAATTAGGTTAGAAGCGGATTCAAGAGTAGATGATGGGGATAAAATTCATATTGGAAATCTTGAATTTACTATTATTCACACACCAGGACATACTGCGGGGGGAAGCTGTTTATATAGCGAAAAAGAAAAATTACTTTTTTCAGGAGATACTTTATTTCATGGAACATGGGGAAGGACAGATTTACCAACCAGTAGTTTTCAAGAGATAATGCAATCAATTACTACTAAGTTATTAACATTACCAAATGATACTATAGTATATCCAGGACATGGAAAATCTACTATGATAGAAGAAGAAAAACCAATTTATTTAGAATTGCAACCAAGAGAAGAGTAAGTGTCAGTTTGGGGACGTTCCTTTTTGTGACAAGAATGTCGCATAGGGGACAGACCTTGCTAGGTTTATTGAAGGAGTGTCCCAAAAACTGACAAGAATGTCACAAAAAGGAACGTCCCCAAACTGACAAAATGAAGGAGGAAAAATTATGATAACAGAACCAAGAACATTACCAGGATTTATGGAATTATTGCCAAATGAGCAAATTCTATTTGAACAAATGAAACAAAAGATAGAAAAGGTATACCAAAGATTTGGATTTTTACCTTTAGATACACCAGTATTAGAGTTATCCGAGATTTTACTTGCTAAAGCAGGTGGAGAAACAGAAAAACAAATTTATCGTTTTGAAAAAGGTGATACAGATATTTCTATGAGATTTGATTTAACTGTACCTCTTGCAAAATATGTTGCTAAAAACTATGGAAATCTAAGTTTCCCTTTTAGGAGATATCAAATTGGAAAAGTATATAGAGGGGAAAAGGCACAAAAAGGAAGATTTCGTGAATTTTATCAATGTGATATTGATATTATTGGAGATGGCGAATTAGGTATTATTAATGATGCTGAGATTCCAAGTGTTATTTATCAAATTATCAAGGAATTAGGATTTGATGATTTTACCATTCGTATTAATAATCGTAAAATTTTAAATGGGTTGTTTGAGAGTATAGAACAAAAAGAAAATAGTGTAGCAATTATGAGAATTATTGATAAGATTGATAAGATTGGAAAAGAAGCGGTAAAAGAAGAATTGCAAACTCTTGGTGTAACCCAAAAGTCAATCGACCAAATTATCAATTTTATTACTATTACAGGAACTAATGACGAAAAGATACAAAGTTTAAGAAATTTAGAAATTGAAAATGAGACTTTTCAAACAGGTTTGACAGAGCTTGCAGAAGTTGTAAAATATATTCGTGTTTTTGGTGTACCAGATACAAACTTTAGTGTAGATTTAACAATTGCTAGAGGATTGGACTATTATACAGGAACTGTTTATGAGACTTTCTTAAATGATTATCGTGAACTTGGCAGTGTTTGTTCAGGTGGTAGATATGAAAACTTAGCAGAATATTATACAGATAAAAAGTTACCAGGTGTAGGTATCTCAATAGGTTTAACTAGATTATTTTATAAATTAAACGAGTTAGAATTAATCCAAGCAGAAAAGCATTCAATGGCAGATATTTTAATTGTTCCAATGACAGAAAATATGGAAAGACCAATTGAACTTGCAAGAGAACTTAGAAAATTAGCAGTGAATGTAGAAGTGTACCTAAATGACAAAAAATTGAAAGCAAAAATGAAATATGCAGATAAACTAAGAATTCCATATGTTCTTGTAATAGGAGATGACGAAATTAGTTCTAATCAAGTAAAAGTGAAAAATATGGAAAGTGGAGAAGAGGTGCAAGTAAATTTAGAGGCCAAAGAGATTGAAAGTATAATTAGAAAATAAAATTTTGGAGTAGACTGTGAATATTATATCAGAAAAACAACGAAAAACGCGATTACAAGATGGGATAGAAACAATTTTAAATTTAAGTGAAGACGAATTCTACCAAGTTCTTGAAGGACTAAGTGATGTGACAAAAATGGAGAACCTCAATTTTTATTATGTAACAGATCCATGTTACGCAATAGAAAGAATAGTGAAGACTGGATTAGAAGATCCAATGGAAACTAGAGAATACTTTGGAGGGAAAAGAATATCCATTTTTGCTACAATGCTTTGTATAGATAGGTTTAAAGATTCAATTCAGGATCCAATAAAAAAGCAAAGAGCAGAAGCTTTATTAAGGACACGAGATTTAGAAAGTTTTAAAATGCTATATGCACAAGGCAAAAGAAGAGAAAAGAAATTATTAGATAAATTATTTGAAATGCTAGGAGATTCAGAAATCTTTGAGAAATTTTTAGACGATCAACATTATCAGCAACTATTTGCAATAGAAGGGGAGAAGATTCCAAGAGAAGAATATTTGCAGTATTTAGGAAAGTTTTTTGGGATGAAAAAAGATGGGAATTTAGAAAATGATAATGAAATTTCTAACAATTTTTATATTCCAGAATTGGATGAATACAAAGAGAGATATTCTATATTATTTGACAGAATTAATATAGAGCGCTATGCAAGTCCTGAATACACTTTTGAGTTTCCATGGTTTAATCCAGAATGTGATAGAGTAATTCGTAAAGGTGAGGAACCAGAGTGGAAAGTCAATGAAAAATTATACCAAGTGATTTACGAGAAAATGCCAGAGGGTTTATCTTTAGAAGAAAAAGCAGTATATATTTATTGTAAAATGTTAGAGACGTTTAGTTATGATACAGGATATTGCTATAAGGATTACTTAGAAGATGGTAGGTATACACATCTATTTTCAAAAGAACATCTAGAAGGGATAGGACCAAAAGCCAAAATTACTTGTTGGGATTTTGCAAGAATTTTTTTCAAATTGATTAATGAATTAGAAGGAAATATTGAGGCAGTTATTATTTCTCATGGAAGAAATGAAGGGCACTTTGAAACTGGTTTTTATACAGATAGGGTTTCTGTGGAAGTAGAAGCTATTAATGTACAATCCAATGGTTTGAATGACTTGACAAGAGCAAAAAGAGGAATAGAGTTAGAAGGTTTATTTATTATTTCCGATAGAGAAAACCTAATGCCAAGAGTAATACAAAAGATCTATCCTCTTATTTTTGAAAAAGAATTAATGAGTATAGAAGATTACCTTTTACAATTAAGAGATTTATCACAAGAAGAAATACCAGTAGATATAGGTGTAAAACTGCAAGCATTTGCAGAAACGATGAGAGTAAATAAAATTTCAGGAAATGAGGTAGCTCCACTTTTAAAATTACACCAAGGCTCTAACTTTTTTGGTAAGAAAGTAGAATTTGTTTACTTAGGACAACCACAAATAGTAGAGGGGAAGAAAACATTTAGAAGAGTAGTAGCAATTTATCCAAAAGAGGGAGAAGAAGGTATTTATTTACTAGAAACAGATTCTCTAGAAGTTTCTAAGGCAATGAGAGGAGAACTTAAATATAAATTACAATCAGGAGAATTAGTCTATGAAGATAGTATACATATTATACCAGAGATGAATAGAGGTGAAAATGAATGACAAAATTGAAAGAAATTGAATTGATGAATGAGACTACAATTGCATATTTAAAAAAAATTGGGGTTGACAGCCAAAGAAATGAGATTATAAAGCAAATACTTAAAGATGAAGCCTGCTTTTTTAAGATGAATAGAGAAGATGCCTATATTATTTTAAAAGATGTTGGTATTTCTAATAAAATAGAGGAAATTTATACAGGTTTGATTTCTAAAGAAGAATATTACTATTTACAACAAAGTGGAAAGATACATGATTATGATGAGTTAAAAATAAAATATGATTCATATAATGAGAATGAACTATTTAAGAAGAAAAATTGAAGTCATATTTCTTAGGTACTAAGCATATATTGATATATAAGAGGAAAAATAGGACAAAGGAGAAGTTGTCAACATATGATCAATATGGCTGTACTGAATTTAAAAGACATTGTAAAATATCTTATAAAAATTACGCTAGTAATTGCAATAGTAATAGGTATGACAAAATATTTTTCTATAGCAAAAACAGGTGTTGCACAAAAAACAGAAGGATTAGAAGGACTTTCCTATACAACGTGTTTAGATATGACAATACCAGGAATTGCTAGTATGAATCAGAAGGAAAGAACAGAGGAAATACGCAAATCACCTTTTGAAACAATGTTAAATTTAAGTTTAGGAATGTTTCAGTCTTTAAAAGATAAGTCAATAGCACAAAATCAACCCGAGGATGATAAGCAAGAAAATGAAGAGAATCAAAATCAAATAGAAGAACCATTACAAAAAGCAAAAACAGGTTTAGAAACAGAAGTGCAAAAAACGAATGTGCCAGAAAGATATACTTCTGAATATAAGGGGGTTAAAATAAGGAATGAGACAAATTATAAATTAACACAAGAAATTTTGACTCCAAATGTTACTGTAAATAAAGAAAATATTTTAATTTTTCACACTCATACATGTGAAAGCTATACACCTAGTGAGAAATATCAATATAAACAAACTGGAAATTATCGAACGACAGATAGAAACTTCTCAGTAGTAAGAGTAGGAAGAGAACTTGACAGACAATTACAAAATTATGGATATAAAGTGATACATAGCGAAACATATCATGACTATCCTTCCTATACAGGATCTTATGAAAACTCGTATAAAACGGTGACAAATTTATTACAAAAAAATAAGAATACGGATATTGTAATAGATTTGCATAGAGATGCAATTAGTGACTATTCTTATGCTCCAACTGTAAAAATAGGAGAGGAATATGCAGCTCAATTAATGTTTGTTATAGGGGGAAACGTTAGTAAAGAACATCCTAATTGGCAACAAAATTTGAAGTTTGCAGTGAAGATACAACAAAAAGCGAACGAGATGTATCCAGGCCTATTTAAGCCAATTATTTTGCGTTATGCTAGTTATAATCAGCAGACTGCTAAGGCGGCTAATATTATTGAGGTTGGATCAACAGGAAATACCATGGAACAAGCTTTAACTAGTATGAAATATTTAGCAAAGGTAATTAGTGAAGTGGTTAAGTAATATTTTATCTTTTCTACATATCTATAATATGATTTATTATGGATATGTTTTTGTATGTATCAAATAAAAAAGATAAAATTTTTAAAAACAATTGAATAAATAGAACACTTAGTATAAAATTGGAATAGATACAAAAGAGGAGGAACAATCAATGCAGAATGTAAAATTGAATTTAAAATATAGTACACTTTCAGAAAAAGAAATGATGAAATATGCAGACCAAGTTGCTATGATACATGAAGAGCTACATCAAAAAGTAAATTACAAAAGTGAATTTTTAGGATGGTTAGAATTACCTACCAATTATGATAAAAAAGAAGTAGAAAATATTAAGAAGGCTGCTAAAAGAATAAGAGGGAATTCAGAAGTTCTAGTAGTGATTGGAATAGGTGGATCTTATTTAGGAGCCAGAGCAGTTATTGAGGGACTAACACATACTTTTTATAATTATTTACCTCAAGAACAAAGAAAAGGTCCTCAAATTCTGTATGTAGGAAATAACCTAAATCCAAACTATGTGAATGATTTGATAGAGTTGATTGGAGATAGAGATTTATCTATTAATGTTATTTCGAAATCAGGGACAACTACAGAGCCAGCGATTGCTTTTCGAATTTTTAGAGAACTATTAGAGAATAAATATGGACTAAAGGAAGCTCAAAAAAGGATTTATGTTACAACAGATCAAAAGAAGGGAGCCTTAAAGCAAATTGCTGATGAAGAAAACTATACTACTTTTGTAATTCCTGATAATGTAGGTGGCAGATATTCTGTTTTAACAGCAGTAGGCTTATTACCAATTGCAGTTGCTGGAATTAATATTGATAAATTATTAGAAGGTGCTAGATTTGCACAAGAAAAGTATGCAGATAAGAATTTAAAATACAATGATTGCTATAAGTATGCAGTTGCTAGAAATATGTTATACAAAAATAAAAATGCTATAGAGATTTTAGTTAGTTATGAGCCAAAATTACATTATATAATTGAATGGTGGAAACAACTTTATGGAGAAAGCGAAGGAAAAGAAGGAAAAGGAATTTATCCAACAGGGGCAGAGTTTACGACTGATTTACACTCCTTAGGACAATTCATTCAAGAAGGGACACGTAACTTATTTGAAACCGTTATTCATATTAAAGATTCTGATTCCAACTTAAATATTCATCAAGATGAAGACAATTTAGATGAGCTAAATTATTTAGTAGACAAAGATTTACATTATATAAATACAAAGGCAATGGAAGGAACTATTAGTGCACATATGGAAGGTGGAGTTCCAAACTTAATGATTACAATGGATAAACTAAATGAATTTACATTAGGACATTTGATTTACTTTTTTGAGCTTGCATGTAGTATGTCTGGAAAGATTTTAGGAATTAATCCATTTGACCAACCAGGAGTAGAAAAGTATAAAACCAATATGTTTAGGTTACTAGGAAAACCTGGTTATGAAGAAGGTATATAAAAATAAATAAGGACAGGGGGTATCCTAAGATAGGATACCCCCTGCAATGCTAGGTAGGATTACTCCAGAATGACTGTAGAAATTGTTTCCAATGAAGGAGTAGCCTCTACAGTGGAGGTAACATCTTCAGAGGGAATGGTTTCAGTGTCAAGCGGAGACTGACTGAAAGATTGCTCACCAGACGGTATAGTATTGGACTCGTCCTCGGCAGACAGCTTCTCGTCGAAAAGCGCGACATCAGATTCGAATTCATCAGACGACTCTTCTTCGGGAAGAGTGACATCTGGCTCGTCTCCAACAGGCGGACTTGTAACAGAATGAGTATCTTCATTAGAAGAAGATTCTGTGCCAGTCAGAGTGTTTGTTTGAGTGCCTGCAGGAGGCGGAAGCATCACTGTATACTGATCGGTGTCAATGGACGGGTTCAGAACAATGGCCGCCGAATAGCTTGTGGATTTATCAATTACAGAAGGATCGGGTGCAATCCAGACGCCAGAAACTTCTGTAACAGTGAAGGGAAGGTTAGTAACATCTGCACCTTCGTTCACTTTGAAGATAAATGTGGTCAAAGGACCATCATTCAAGAGCCCGAAACTATCGGTATAGGCTGACACGATTCCTTGGGCGTTAATTTTTCCTGCACCCATGCCCTCGGGCAATTCAGAACCAACATAGGACAGCACAGAAGAATCGAAAACAGGACGATATGTCAGCACAGAATTCCTGCCAGAAGTAGAGTCAAACTTGATACTGACAGTGACTCTTACTTCGTCAGGATTTTGGCTTTCAACCTGTTCCAATTCGAGTACGAAGTTAAGCCCGTATTCGCTGGGCGTAACATCTTCGTGGTCCAATACGTTGTATATTACGGAGGAATCCGTAATATAATTTTCCTTCATGTCCTCAGGGAGATCTTCCGAAAGTTCAAACTGCGTGTTGACGATGTACATCCCCTTATTAGCGATGGTAGAGTCATCATCTGCCACAATGTCATTGATGGTATAGGTATAGCTAACACCATCAGGCAAAGCACCATCAGGAATCAAGAACTGTAGCTTTCCATCTGCGGTTTCTACCAAATTTTTATCATTGATAACGCACAGAGGAGCTTTCTCGATGGTAATGGTAGTCTCCATGTCATCAGGCGTAGCGTATCCTTCGGGAACCAAGAAACTCACGTGAGCCGTACTGGTACCAGCATTGGTTCGTGTGTTATTTGTGTACACAGGAGTTACGTAATCGGGAAGACCTGTAACTTCAACTGTATATTCTTGGCCGTCGTACACTGTGGTTATGGAATCGAAAGACCAACCTGTAGTGTCGATAATGATAGGAGGAGGTGTAACGGGTGTTTCGTCCTCTTTGTCTCCTCCTTCGTCACCGCCAGCAGGCGGCGTATCAGGAACGGTGGTTCCTTCATCAGGTGGCACGCTTGGGTCGTCAGTTCCTTCGTCAGGCGGCACGCTTGGGTCGTCGGTTCCTTCGTCGGGTGGCGTACTGGGGTTGTCAGTTTCTTCATCAGGCGGTGTGCCAGGGGTTCCAGTCCACTCGTCTGAAGGCGCTGTGGGTTGCAAAACGAAAAAGTGAGAGTCGGATGTTGACTGAGGAGCTGATACCGTAAGAGCGAAGGCGTAGCCTTTTTTCTCACCGGTTATTTCGTTCTCCAGTCCAACCTTCAGACCAAGCAGATTGGTACTTTTGCATTTGATAAACATCTGCACTTTGCCAGCTTCGCTCTCTAGACACTTTTCAACATTGATGTATTCGTTTTCAGTGTCTTCGTCAAAAAGAAGCCAAGTGCCCTGCTTGATACTGAAACGTATCTCAGAGATTTGCCAACCTTCTCCGCTGGCAGGGCAGGAGATAAGATAATTCTTGCCCTTAGTCAGCTTGAGTTGTTGCGCATCTTCCGAAAAGTCGACTTCAACAACCTGGTCAGAGGTTGTTTGCCGATTGTCGGAAGATGCCGCATGAGCGACGGGAGTGATCCCATTGAAGAGCAACAGAAATGCGACGATCAACAGGAAGGTGTTTGCGAGCTTGGTAAGTTTAGTCATTGTTTCCTCCTTCAGCATTGGTGTTAGTAACTCAAATCAATTGAGCTACAGCCTACTATATAAACGGTCATAGACCGGTTTTTCTATTATAATATATTTTTTGTGTTATAGCAACATAATTGAGAAAATTATTTTAATTATTATTCATAATAAAGCAGAAAAGCAATAAACCTATGTAAAATATTGATATTTCAATACTTACATAGGTTTTACTGTTTGGTGCTGGTGGCGTAATTATATACAATTTTTTCAGCTCTCACAACGATTGATGCAAATATCAATCAATTTAATGGAATTATATTATATTTTTGCTAAAATGCAATACAAATCAAAAAATTTACTAATAGTCAAAAAATATTTCATACCAAAGGAGATGTTGTATAAAACAACATCTCCTTTGGTAGAGTGCAAATTTATCTTCGCTTCATCCTTTCCTTGGCCAATTTTAGCCTTTCAGCTGCTGTCTTCTTTTCTTCTTCACTCAGCTCACGACCGAGCTTAGGACAGTAGAGAGGTTTGCGGATATTAGTCCATTCGTTAGGTCTCTCAAGAGAGCCTTCAATTACTCCATTAACCTCAAGGCATACGGCTTTCATATCACCATCTCTGATCCAATCATCAGGATCGGGATCAGGAAGTAACCTAAAAGCACTACACTGGTCGCAATATTCACAGCCACCAATACTTTGAGTAGCGTAATCTAGTGTTCCACCACTGCCGATGACGACAATATTATGGCCAGCTTCCTCATATTTCTTAATTTCCCGAAGTTTCTTTTCACTCAACATTTGCTTTTCCTCCTTAAAATAATAATTTTACAATGGATGTTATATATCAACTTGTAAAACAGGATAAAAAAAGTTAACATAAATATTTTATCGTTTTTTTGTTAATTTGTCAAGTCTTTTCCAACTTTTGCTTAAATCCCTATGAATGAAATATGATAATGTCTTAAGTAATGAAATAGGAAAATGTCCCAACTAAAAAATATTTGTTCCTCTAAATGATATAATTTCTTTATCATTTA